>NZ_QUJR01000019.1:313-11248 GCF_003480945.1 Butyricicoccus sp. AM27-36 | reverse complement strand
GCCGAGGTTACCAAGGCACATGTTGCGAAGTACTGGGCTGAATAATCAGTAGTTAGTAATTAAAGATTAGCGATAACCTTCCGAAAGGGCAGACCATTGGTCTGCCCTTTCGTTTTATCTCTGCATGTCGTTTGATACAGGTGTGCAGTGCACTGCTCTATAAAAAGCTTACCGTATGATAGTGTATGTTGATATACAGATTATTACATATATACAACCTGTTACCCACACTAACATACGCTAACATACACTAATCTATTTGTTATATCTTTACCGTAGGGGCGAACATTGTTCGCCCGCAGCGCGACCGGAGCACCCCAGGGTAAACGATTCATCCTCACAATAATTTCTAATTACTAATTCCTAATTCCTCATTTTTCTGCTATACTATATAGTTAGGAACAAGAAGAAGGAAGGATACCATGACACTCTACATCAACGCCTGTCCGCGGGCAGAGTCGCGGACGGCACGGCTGGCGCGCGCCTATCTCGCGCGCATAAGCGATGTCACTGAGCTGAACATATACGATCAGCCGCTCGTCCCGCTCGACCGTAAACGGCTTGCTCACCGCGAATCGCTCATTGCCGACGGCAAATGGCACGACCCGATGTTCGATTATGCCCACCAGTTTGCCGATGCCGACGATATCATCATTGCCGCTCCCTACTGGGATCTGGGCTTTCCGGCACAGCTGAAAACCTACATTGAGAACATTTATGTCACCGGTATTGTCAGCGCCTACAACGACCACGGGCAGCCGTGCGGCCTGTGCCGCGCCCGCAGTCTGACCTACATCACCACCGCAGGCGGCGCGTACGACCCGCGGTTCAGCTTCGATTATCTGACCGCTATGGCCAAAGAATACTTCGGTATCCGCGAGACCCGACTCATCTATGCGGAGTGTCTCGATATCTGCGGCAACGACCCCGAGGCTATTCTGCAATCCGCAATCGACCAAATTGAAAGGAGCGATGACCGATGACCGGAACCTGTGACGACTGCGCCTACAACGTCTACGATGATGAAATGGATGAATATGTATGCGAAGCCTATCTGGATGAGGACGAATTTTACCGTCTGATGCAGACCGGCAAAAGCTGTCCGTACTACCGCTCCGGCGATGATTATGAACTGGTACGCCACCAGAATTAAGGAGGAACCCTGACGATGACCGAACTTGAAAAAGCCGCTTCCGGCCTGCTGTACGACGCCAACAGCGACCCTGCGCTGCTCGAAGCGCGTGCGCAGACCAGCGACCTGTGCATGGATTACAATACACTCCGCTCCTCCCAGAAGGAGGAGAAAAACGCCCTTCTGCATACCATTTTAGGCGCCTGTGCACCCGATATTGTCATTGATCCGCCGTTTTTTGTCGATTACGGCAGCCATACGCGTGTCGGCCGTGCATTTTATGCAAACCACAACCTTGTGATCCTGGACGCGGCACCGGTCACCATCGGTGACCATGTGTTCATCGGCCCGAACTGCTGTATCTCGACCGCAGGCCATCCGTTCGATGTTGCACAGCGCAACGCCGGACTGGAATATGCCAAGCCGGTCACCATCGGCAATAACGTCTGGATTGGCATGGGCGTGCAGATTTGTCCGGGCGTCACCATCGGTGATAACGCTGTCATCGGTGCAGGCAGCGTTGTGACAGAGGATGTACCGGCAGGTATGCTTGCCATCGGCGTGCCGTGCAAGGCTGTAAAGCAGGTAGCGAATAAACCGCAGAGACGCATTCTCTGATAAATCCGTAATTGGGAATTTTATCCTCTTCAGGGGCAGACCATTGGTCTGCCCTTTCATTTTACCTCTGCAGAACGCGAACAAGGGAGGCCATCGGCCTCCCCTGCGAAACATAAAACCATATCGTCAATTACTAACTGCTAATTTATTGAACCGCTTCGACAGTCTCCGAACCGCCCTCTTTATAGGTATAAACGGTAAACCCGTCATACGTCCAGATGCCGTCCTCGCCTTCGCCCATGCAGCTCGGCGAATAGCTCTTGGATGTCGGTGCGCCGAGTGCGCTCTCGAGTGCGGATGCGGACGAGCCGACGTACCCGCTCGCCTGAGAGGCAGTCGGCTTCGCCGGTTCTGCGGGTTTGGTCTCAGCCGGAGCGCTTGCCGCAGGCTTGCTCTGTGCCGGCTTGCTTGCCGGAGCAGATGCCGCCGGTTTGCTCGTCGAGGCAGACGGCTTGCTCGTGCCCGCTGAACCAGACGGCTTTGCGGTCGTAGTGTTCGTACTGCTGGTTACCGGCTTGGTTTCGGTCGTTTTATCCTCGGTTTTGCTGTCGGTCGAGGTCTTATCGTCAGTCTTAGTCTCGGTCTTTGCGCCTTCGGTCTTGGTCTCGTCGGATTTCTCCTCGGTCTTCGCTTCGTCCTTCTTATCCTCGGTTTTGCCGGTCTGGACGGTCTGGCTCTCGTCCTTGGTATCATCCTGTGCGGTGTTGCCGCCGCACGCAGCAAGACCAAAGCAGAGCGTTAGTGCCAGCAGCATGGCTGTCAGCTTTTTCATAAAATTTCCTCCATATTATTGTTTATTTCTCCTGCGGATACTGATTAGACGGATTACGGTTCGGTTTTGTTCCCCAAATCCGGTGAATATTTTAGTATATTCGGCAGATTTCGCTCGACAATCTCGATGATGACCGTATCGCCCTCCTGCACCTGCTCCAGCGGATACGGCATCTGCCGGATGATGATCGCCTCACGAAAATCCTCTGCAAGAAACGGATGCAGTGCATTGCCGAACGAATCGCGGCACAGCAGCAGACGGCCGTTCGGCGCATTCTCCTGTGTGGTCTGCATGAGGATATCCTCGTCCGAGCGCGGCGGGTTCACATACGCAAACGAGGTCCGATACACCTGAGTTTCCTCCTTTTGCGTGCCCTTCGGGTACAGCATTTGGTAAAGATCGCCGCTGTGACTCCGCTCGGTCGTATATTCCTCATCCGTAAATTCCGTATGCGGCAGACCGAGCGTGCTCATCAGGTAATCGTGCGCAAGCGCGGCGCCGCGATTCGTCCAGTGCGAGTCAGTCTTGTAGTACAGCACGTTCGCGTGTGCGCGGAACACGGAGAACAGGTCGGCGTAGTTCACGCCCTCCTGCTCGAGATACGGCAGCACGCGCTCATAGTTGCCGTCCGCGTCCTCGGTCAGATAACGCGCAGGCATGTGCTCCGGATAAAGCGAGCTTTTATTCGGCGCAATCGTGAACAGAAAGCGTGCGCCGCGACTCTCGCAATAGTCCTGCATGGATTTTACGGTCTGCGCCAGCTGCTGCGCCTCACTCTCGGTCAGCGTTGCGTGATTCTGATAATCATCGAGCGTTTTCGCGTAGTACAGCCAGCCGTCCGTGCCGTAAATGACGTCCTCGGCAGGCGAGGTGCACAGCAGCCCGGTCTGCAGCGCGGCATTCGCGGTGACAAGCTCCTGCCGGAAGCCGAAATGGTCGGCAACATAATCTGTCAGACCGCCGAGAAAGTCCTCGTTCCAGCCGGTCTGTGCGTTCCACAGGCTCGGCTTGGGCGTGAGATGCTCATTGCCTGCCGCCTGCTGCTCGGGCAGCACGAGCATACCCGCTGCCGGAATCAGGCACAGCGACAAAAACGCCGCTGTAAACCATTTATATTTCATATTTCACCTCAAAATCGGAAGTAAATGAACGGATTAAACGAGCCTGCCGCAAGGTACATCATACACAGCAGCAGCAAAGCCAGAGAGCCGATGAACGTCACGTTCTCGCGTTTCGGTGTGTGTTCGCGGGCCACAGGCGTGCACAGGAGCAGCGCAAGACACAGCGTCAGTGCAAACGCAGGCGTAAATTTTGCCCAGACAGCCGCCGTGCCCAGCCAGTGCAGACCAATGCCGGAGAACATCGCGGCATACATGGCACCTGCCTGTGCCAGCGTGTCCGCACGAAACAGCGTAAAGCCGAGCACGACCACGAGCAGCGTGTACAGCTGTCCGATTCGTTTTCCCTTGAGCTTGTCTACCGGAATCGCACCGCAGTCCTCAAGCACGGAAAACAAGCCGTGCCACAGTCCCCAGAGGACGAACGTCCAGCTTGCACCGTGCCACAGTCCGGTTGCGAAAAATACGAGAAAACGGTTGAGCCACGTCCGCGCATTCCCTTTTCGGTTGCCGCCGAGCGGAATATACAGATAGTCGCGGAACCAGCCGGACAACGAAATGTGCCAGCGGCGCCAGAACTCCTTGATGGTGGTCGCGGTGTACGGATAATTGAAGTTTTCGCGGAAATGGAAGCCGAACATGCGTCCGAGACCGATGGCCATATCGCTGTAGCCGGAAAAATCGAAGTAGATCTGCAGCGTGTAGCAGATGGCACCCGTCCATCCGGCCAGCATGCCGATCTCTCCGACAGGCAGCGCGAACACCGTGTCCGCCATCTGACCGAGCGCGTTCGACAGCAGCAGCTTTTTGCTCAGACCGCAGATAAACCGGCGGATGCCGAGTGCGGTCTCCTGCGGAGTGGTGCGGCGGCTGTCGATTTCCTGCTCGATGTCGTGGTATTTGACGATCGGTCCGGCAATCAACTGCGGGAAAAACGCGATGTACAGCAGCACCTTCTTGAACGAGTGAGAGACCGTTTGCGGCTCACGGTACACGTCAATAACGTAGCTTAACCCTTGGAAGGTGAAGAACGAGATGCCGATGGGCAGCGCAATGCCGGTCAGCGGCAGACTCAGCCCGCACAGTGCGTTCACTGTGCGGATAGCAAAATCCGCGTACTTGAACACGGCGAGCAGCCCTATTCCGCCGAGGACAGCAAGCGTGACGCCGAGTTTGGCGTACTTTCCTGCGGCCAGCCGTCCGCAAACGTAGTTAAGCGCCACTGAGAGCAGCAGCAGCGGCAGGTAATACACCTGTCCGAACGAGTAGAACACCAGACTTGCGAGGAGCAGCCAGGTGTTTTTCGCATCCACGTTCGACAGCCTGCGATCGAGCAGAAACACGATCGGCACAAAGAAAAACAACGAAATTGCAGAACTAAATACCATAGATTAACCCTTTATGCACCGCAATTCCGTCTGCGGTGTTACTTTTTTGTCGATGTCGAATTGGCAACGGCAATACCTCCGCTGACCAGCACGAGCGCCGCCAGATTGCGTGCGGTGAAGATATTCTCGCCGAGCACGAGCGCGGAGAACAGCGTGCCGAACACCGGAATCAGGAAGCCGAACAGGCTGACCTTTCCGACCGGAAATTTACCCAAAAGCGCCGTCCAGATGGTAAACGCTGCCGCAGACAGCGCGATCATGTAGCCGAGCAGCAGCACGCCGCCGAGCGTCACCCGACCGAGTGCGCCTCCTCCCATCGTGCCGACACCCAGCAGAAAACAGCCGCCGATGAGCAGCTGCCATCCGGTCAGCAGCATGGGATCACGGCCGGGCGTGTAAATGCGCGAAACAAGCGCGCCCGCGCCCGCCGATACCGCGCTCAGCAGCACCAGACCGTCACCGGTGAGGTTGAAGCCGTTCAGTCCGCCCAGTCCAAGCGCGAGCACGCCCGCAAAGCCGCAGATGCAGCCAAGCGTTTTCCGTCGGTTGAGCTTGTCATTCGGCAGCAGGCAATGCGCCAGCAGCAGCGCGAAAAACGTCTGCGTGCCGGAGAGCACCGAGCCTTTGGTGCCGGTCGTGCCGCTCAGACCGATGTAGTAGCACACATACTGCAGCATGCTCTGAAACAGGCTGATCGACAGAATCGGCTTGATTTCGTCCCGTTTGGGCACGATTCGGTGCCCTTTCAGCCGGGTCACGAGCAGCACAAGAATTCCCGCCAGCGCAAACCGCCAGCCGGCGAATACAAGCTGCGAAAACGGCGCGTCAGTCGAAACAGCGAACAGCTCGTACCCGCGCTTGACGCACGGCGCCGCACTGCCCCAGAGCGCGGTGCATAAAACCGCCGGTAAATATAATTGACGTAACAGACTGCGTTTTTGTTCCCCCATTTTGATACTCCCAGACAAAATTTTTATGATTGCTGCTATCAGTATACCATACTTCCCTGCTCTCCTGCAAGAAAGGGAGTTTTATCGGACTTTCTCTGTGGTACACTGTCCTCAGTAAAAAAGAGAGGTGAAGCCATGATCTACACTTGCGACACCAAATGCTGCCACTTTATCTTCTTCGGCAGCGCTGAAACCCGCGTCTGTCCGGATTGCGGCAAACACAGCATCCGGCCGTCCACGCTCGAGGAACGCGCCGCGTTCTTCCGCCGCCAGACCGAGTTCGCGCAGGAGCATCCGACCGGATAAGGCAATACCGCATAATTGAACAAGAGCGATTTACGAGCAAATTTTGCGTACTGATTAGGCGCGGTTTTGCGGTAATACTTTGTGTATTACCGTAAAGCCGGAACGACATCAGGACACAAAATTTCCGTAAAGCGCCGCAGCTTTAATTGTGCGGTGTTGCCTTCATCAAAAGAAAAACCCTTCCGAATGTTGTCCTCGGAAGGGTTTCACTTACTGTCTTCAGTTGTCATGTGCGGTTACGGCTCCTCGTGTGATGTTTTTTTAATCAGACGATTACTTGCCGCGACGGTTGGTACGGTTCATGCTCTTAGCGTTGATGTGTTCGCCTTCCAGTTCTACCATACGAGCGTTTACCAGTCCATTAAAGAAACTTCTCATACCCATAATCTTTGCACTCCTTTTCAGTGATTCAGGTGATTGTATTTTTGAGATCCTTTCCTGATCTCTGGTATTATAATACACTTTCCCTGAAAAGAATACAAGAGCAAGATTTTATGAATATCTCACAACACAAGCGCTACTATTTTGTATAGATTGCACATCTACGCTTGGCATCTTGTACATAATTAACCGAAACTACTTGTGAACTTTACATAATAAATCAGTGATACTCCTTCGCCAGTCGCTCAAACAGCGGCAGCGCACGCTCGATGGTCTCGGTTTTCACACAGTAAGAAATTCGCATATGACCGGGGGCACCGAAATCCGCACCCGGAACGACCAACAGGTCATATTTCTTTGCGCGTTCACTGAAGGCGCGGTCGTCTGCCTCGAGCGTCTGCGGGAACAGATAAAACGCGCCGTCCGGCTTGACACAGCGATACCCCATCGAGGTCAGACCGTTAAAGAGCAGGTCGCGGTTGGTCTGGTAGACCGCAATATCGCTGGTCTGGTCGGCACAGCGTGCCGCCACGCGCTGGAACATACTCGGCGCACAAACATAACCGAGTGCGCGGCCTGCACCGCAGACAGCGGCATACAGCTCTCTGCTGTCGGCGGCTGCCGGTGGCACGAGCACATAGCCGATACGCTCACCCGGCAGCGACAGCGACTTGGAGTACGAGTAGCAGATAATGGTATCGTCGTAGAAATGCGGCACGAACGGCACCTGCACGCCATCATATACGATCTCACGATACGGCTCGTCCGAAATGAGGTAAATCGGGTGACCGTATTCCTTCTCCTTATCGCGCAGTATGTCGGCAAGGCGCTTGATGGTCTGCTCGGAGTACACTGCACCGGACGGATTGTTCGGCGAGTTAACAACGACCGCCTTGGTGTGCTCATTCAGGCACTGTTCGAGAGCACCGAAGTCAATCTGAAAATCCGCGATAGACGGCGGCACAATGACGCACTTGGCACCGGCACCGCTTTCGATGAACATTTTATATTCCGGGAAATACGGCGCAAACACAATAATCTCGTCACCCTCGCAGACGATCGCCTTGAACGCACAAGAGAGTGCGGCTGCCGCGCCTGCAGTCAGGTACAGGCTATCGCCGGTGTAATCTGTGCCGAAACGCTTGTTAAGGCTGTCCGCCAGTGCGCCTCGCACATCTGCGGCACCCTGTGCCGAGGTATAGCCGTGCAGTGCAACCGGATCACCTGCCGCCTCGACGTAAATCGCCTGACGAACCGCCTCCGGGGCGGGTACGTTCGGGTTGCCGATCGAGAAATCGAATACGTTCTCGCGGCCAACGATCGCCGCACGGCTGTTCCCGTACTCGAACAGCTCGCGGATCGTCGAACGGCGGCTGCCTAAATCCATCATGTGCTCATTTATCATGGTTATCTACTCCTGTCAGGGGGGCTCCCTGTGAAAATTACTGCCCTCATTATATCATACTATTTTATCAGAGTGAAGATGGAAATTGGAAATTGAAGGGTGCGTTCCTCTCTTTTATGTTACAAGAGAGCACGCTGTGCTCCCCTGCGGGATGAATTGTGCAGAGCGGGATGGTTCCCGCCGTTTCCTGCCAAATAACACAATAAAAAACGGAGAACAGAAAGCAAACGTCAGACGTTCATTTTCCATTCTCCATTCTCCATTCTCAATCTGCCAGTCCGATGGCTGCCGAAAGCGGCATCGACAGCACAATACCGTGGCTGCGGGTCTTCATCCCGACCGCCTGCATCAGCGCCGTCATAACCTGCTGTTTCTCGTCGCTTCGCACCACGAGGAACACGATTTCCTTTTCGGCCTGAATTTCGATACCGAAAAACCGCTTGACCTCATTTTCCGCAATGCCGCGTGCGGAAATGACCGTGCCGCCGCGCGCACCGGCCTTTCGCGCCGCATCCATCGCCACGTTGGTATAGCCGCGCTCCATCACAACTGCTACAACGTCAAAACCGTCGTTCTTCTCTGTCTCGTGCATCCTGCTGACCTCCTTTTGCTCCTCGTCTGCAGCGGTCAGCAGCTTATGCCACCGCAGACCAATGCCTGTAATCGGAATGGTAAACGCGATTCCGCGTCCGAGATATCGCATTTCCAGCTCGCGTCCGAGCCTTTTGAGCAGGCGAACGCCGGTCTGACGGCTGACCACGCACATCACAATGGCCTTTGCCGTTTCACCGATACCGAGCAGGTCGAGCATTTCCGTGCGCGCCGTGCCGTGTGCCATGCACACAAAGTCCACCGGCGCCTGTTCCTCACGATAGATACGCAGCACCTTTTCGCCCTGCTCCACGTCAACAACGGCCGCCACGACCTCTACCGCGCTCTGCACCGTCATCTGCGGTCGGTTTTCACTCATGCTCTGCTCCCTCCAAAACGATGATGCTGTCCTCATCCTCTGCGGAAACATCGGACGCATCCTCGCTGTTCTGTTTCTTTTTATAGCTGAGACCCAGCACCTGAATGGTAAGCAGCGGGGTCATGGCTACCATAGCTACAATACCGAAGGCATCAGTCATCACGTTGCCGCCGAGTGCTTCACACGCGCCCATGGCAAACGGCAGCAGAAATGTGGTCGTCATCGGACCGGACGCAACGCCGCCCGAGTCAAATGCAATGCCGGTGAAAATTTTCGGCACGCAGAAGGTCAGTCCCAGTGCGGCAAGATAACCCGGCACCAGTATATAATAGATTGAAATGCCTGTCAATACGCGCAGCATAGCCATGCCGACCGAGCAGGCCACGCCGATGGACAGGCTGAGCATCATCGCTCTCTGCGAGATGCCGCCGTTTGTGATGGACTCGACCTGTCGATTGAGCACATGCACGGCCGGCTCCGCAGTTACCAGAAAATAGCCGATAAGCATGCCGAGCGGCACCAGCACCCATTCACGTCCGCTCAGCGCCAGCTGCTGTCCAAGATAATGTCCCACGGGCATAAATCCGACGTTTACACCGGTCAAAAACAGCGACAATCCGGTAAATGTGTACACAAAGCCCACGCCGATCTTGCGCAGCTGCATGGCATGGAATCTGCGGAAAATCAGCTGAAATACCGCGCAGAACAGGATGATTGGCACCAGCGCGGACAAAACCTCGTGTATGTACGCGGGCAGCTCCACCACAAATGTGTGTGCTGCCTGACGGGTGTCCTCCACATCCGGCACAGTCACTGCCGTGTAGCCTGCACCGTTTGTCGGATAGAAAATGCCAAGCAGCAGCACCGCCAGTACCGGCCCGATGCTGCACAGCGCAACCAGACCAAAGCTGTCCTCCTGTGCGCCGCTATCGCCTCGGATGGAGGCTAAACCAACACCGAGCGCCATGATGAACGGTACGGTGACCGGTCCGGTGGTCACGCCGCCCGAGTCAAACGCCACAGAAACGAACTCGTTCGGCACGAAAACCGACAGGATAAACACCACCGCATAAAACACAATGAGCAGCAGCGACAGACGAATCTTGAACAGCGTACGCAGCATAGCCAGCACGAAAAACAGACCGACGCCGACCGCGACCGTCCAGATCAGCACATTGTTTGGAATGGACGGCACCTGACCGGCCAGAACCTGCAGATCCGGCTCCGCGATCGTGATGAGTATGCCGATGATGAGCGTAATGAGTATCACAATGAACAGATTTTTCGTGCGCGGCAGTTGTGCGCCGATACCCTCGCCCATAGGTGTCATAGATACGTCCGTGCCGAGTGAAAACAATGCCATGCCGACGATAAGCAGCGCCGCACCGGTCAAAAACAGCACCATTGTGCCGACCGGCATCGGTGTGATCGTCACGCTGAGCAGCAGCACGATGATCGTGATCGGCAGGACAGACGACACCGACTCGCTGATTTTTTCTTTCAGAATTTTATTCATTCTCGACCCCCTGCTTGCGATAAAATACCAATTTAGGCTATTATATCATATAAGGAGAGGTGAATTCCAGTGAACAGGGAATTCTTAACGAAAACAAAACACCGACTCTTTCGAGTCGGTGTTCGGTGTGCGCGATGAGTTATCTTCCCAGGCCGTCGCCAGCCAAGTATTGTCACCGTAAACGAGCTTAACTACTGTGTTCGGAATGGGAACAGGTGTACCCTCGTCACAATAATCACGCACTTACTTTCTTGTGAACAAGAAAGTAAGTAAAGAAAACTTTACCTGCGCTTACGCGCTCTTGTTCAAAAGAAACCTTATTTAGAAACATATTACTATGTTTGCTACTTTGTTATACCGTCAGCACTGTTATAAAAGA
>NZ_QUJR01000019.1:0-303 GCF_003480945.1 Butyricicoccus sp. AM27-36 | reverse complement strand
GCTTAACTACTGTGTTCGGAATGGGAACAGGTGTACCCTCGTCACCATTAACACCTACTATTTCGTTGCACATTCCTGTGCAGCTTTGTTATTATAACATACCATCAGCCTACTGTCAACATCTTTCTTGAAGAAATTTGGTGACCCGTGGGAGAATCGAACTCCCGTTTGCGGCGTGAGAGGCCGCCGTCTTAGCCGCTTGACCAACGGGCCATAACAGTTAGACTTCCGGTATTTCTCGGTTCCGCTGTGGATTTTGTTACGAACCCACAGCGCACCGAATCTGGTACACCATCACGGGCT
>NZ_QUJR01000018.1:0-12378 GCF_003480945.1 Butyricicoccus sp. AM27-36 | reverse complement strand
CTCCGCCATGGTCGGGATGAGCAGATAGTCGGCGGCTGTCAGTGCGTTCACAGTCAGCAGGCCAAGCGACGGCGGACAATCGATGAGAATGTAATCGTATTCTTCCGCTACACCGGTCTGCTCGTCGCGCAGCTTCTCTCTGAGCGTCATCTCTTTGCCGACGTTGTGCAGCTCCTGCTCAATGCCCGCAAGGATGGTGTTCGCCGGAATGATATCGCAGCTGGGTGTGTGCTGGATGGCCTCCCGCGCCGAGACCGTGCCCTTCATGACCTCGTACATGGTCGCGCTGTCCTGATTCTCGGCAGCTACCGACATTGACAGGTTGCCCTGCGGGTCGCAGTCGATCGTCAGCACACTGAAGCCCTGCTTTTTCAGACCGGCCGCCAGAACGCCGGTTGTTGTGGTTTTCGCAACGCCGCCTTTCTGGTTGGCCAGTGCAAATATCGCAGACATGTTCTCCACCTCTTTCAACTTTATAAAGTTATAACTGTTTAACGTTACTCTTATTATATACCTGTGCAGTTATAACGTCAAGACTGTGTAACTTTATAACGTTATCTCTTTCTATAAGTTCAGAGATTCGTTCAGTTCGTGTATTTCTCACTCTTTTCTATCCTTTTCTGTCAGGAAGATTGAGTAGTGAAGTTTGAATAAAGAAGTTTTAGTAGGTAAGGATTTTAGTATATCAGCCTGTTTTGCATCTGCTCAAAAAGCATCTTGTCTTTCAGCATACTGCCTGTAAACAGAGTACCCTGTAAAATCAGGGTAATGGTATGGCAGACAAAGAAAAGTGACGGCTTTTCTGCCGTCATCGGTGTTTGGGGATGGAAATATGATTTTACGGGCACGACCATAAGCCATGAGGTCAATCATGGCTTAAAAGGTTATTCGGTTTCCTGCGAATGGCGTTTTGCTTTTACGCGCTTGAGCCACTCCAGTTCCCAGTCGGCCAGCGGCTGCTCGGGTGTGCCGGTGCTGACTGGCTCGGCCTGCGAAGGCTGCAGCAGCTTCTGATGGTAGGTATACAGGGAAGTCTGTAAGTATGCAACCGGGTTTTCGATGCGGCCGAAGTCGATCGTGACGCTGTTCAGGAAGCGTTCCATGCTTTCCTGAGAAATACGGCGGGAGACTTGCTCGCGATGCTCCTGCGTGACCGCAGCGCCCTTGATGAACAGCTTGTCTGCGTACTTGATGTTGCAGACTGCCGTTACGACCGTTCCGGTCAGCTCGCTGCCAAACTGACGGCGGAGCGCGTCGGCATTGATCTGCTGCTCGATCTGCCTGCGCAGCCTGCGGCGGACGGCACGCGGCTTGTCCTTTTTGTTAACGCATACGCTTTTACGGATGCGGGAAACCTGCGTTTTGATCTTCGCAAGGAAGCCGGATTTTGCACTCCTCAGAATAAAAATGGGATAAACGCGCGGCGCTTGATCCATGCCGCGCAAACGGTCTCTTTCTTATCTGCGGCTGCTCACAGCTGACCGGCATTTCCTCGATCAGCCGCTTGGATGGGGCGATACGCAGGATATTTTATACAGTTATAACGTTGAAAAGCTACAAAGTTATAATGTCATAACGCTATAACGTTAGACTGCGATGCATTTCTATTTTGGCATATATTATACTTGACGATTCTAAATGTATTCTTATACATTGAATTAAGCAAAGGAGTAGTAGAATGGCTTTACAGGCACTCAAGAAAAGGGAGTCTTTTTCGGATAAAGCCTATCAGATGCTGCGCGAAGCAATTCTGACCGGAGAACTCAAGCCGGGCGAACAGCTTACCGAAGAAGCGCTTTCCGCACAGCTTGGCATCAGCCGCACACAGTCTATTCGATACCGGCATGCTTCTTCCGGCTTCCGGCTGGAATAGATCCCACATTGATATCTGTACACCATTACCTTGAACAGCACTCATGGATCGACCTTCGATTTCCGTCCTTTCGGCGAATAGGCGCGATACATAAATCTGTTCTGTGCCGCAGAAAATAGGACTGCACCGATTGCGCGGTCAAAGCTGATATGCTACAATGATATTACTAAAAAACGTGCACGGCACAAAATTTAGGAGTGGTTACATGGAGATCCGGCGAGAGGCATATCTGAACCAACTGATCGAGCGCAGGGACAACGGCATGATCAAGATCGTCACCGGCATACGGCGCTGCGGAAAATCCTATCTGCTGTTCACCATATTCAAGCGGTATCTGCTTGAAAGCGGCGTTCCGGAGGATCATATTATCGAGATCGCTTTGGACGGCATCGAGAACGAGGAGCTGCGCGACCCCAAGGTATGCTTCCGCTATATCACGGATGCCATGCGCGGCGACGGGCCGTATTATCTTCTGCTCGATGAAGTGCAGTTCATGCCCCGGTTTGAGGAAGTTCTGAACAGCTTGCTGCGCATGAGCAATATCGACGTCTATGTGACCGGCAGCAACTCCAAGTTTCTTTCCAGCGACATCGTGACCGAATTTCGCGGCCGCGGTGACGAGATACGCATTCATCCGCTGTCGTTTGCAGAGTTCTATTCGGTCTGGGACGGCGACTTTGACGATGCCTGGGATGAATATATGCTCTACGGCGGTCTGCCGCAGATCGTAAATTTTCAGAACGAACGACAGAAGGCAGACTATCTGAAAAACATCTTTGCTAACGTCTATCTGAAGGATGTAATCGAGCGCAACCGCATTCAAAACGATGCGGAGCTCAACATTCTGGTTGACGTTCTGGCATCTGCAATCGGCGCGCCGACCAACCCGTCTAAAATCGCGAACACCTTCGCAAGCGAGCGCCAGATGAGCTACACCAACAAGACCATTTCACAGCACATTGATTTTCTGGCAGATGCTTTTCTGATCGAGAAGGCGCAGCGCTATGACATCAAAGGGCGCAAGTATATCGGTGCCAATCTCAAGTATTATTTCACCGACCTCGGCCTACGCAACGCCCGGCTGAATTTCCGTCAGCAGGAGCCGACTCACATCATGGAGAACATTGTTTATAACGAGCTGTGTATTCGCGGGTATCATGTCGATGTGGGCATCGTGGAAGCGTTCGGCAGGGACAGCAGCGGCAAGCGCCTGCGCAAGCAGCTCGAAGTCGATTTCGTCGTCAATCAGGCAAGCCAGAGATATTATATCCAGGTTGCCTACGACCTCACCTCGGAGGAGAAGCAGGCGCAGGAATTCAACTCGCTCCGCCATATTCCGGACTCGTTCAAGAAAATCGTCATCGTAAACGGCGTCCGCAAACCGTGGCGCAACGATGAAGGCTTCGTTATCATGGGCATGAAGTATTTTCTCCTAAACGCAGACAGTCTGGAGTTTTAAGGCAATACCGCATAATTGAAAATGAGCGCTGCTGCCGAGGCGGACAGGCAAGCCGGACTGTCGTGTTTCTATCGGCGGAAGCTTACCAAAATGGTAGAGGCGCCGCTGTATCTATGTGTATTTTACGTTTTTATGTTCCGGTCGATCTGTTCGTATCGCTCTGCGGCAACGATCCTGCTGTGGTAAAGGTCAGCGGCGACACCATCATCATTGACCCGGATACTACGACCGAGGACGGCGATTCTTCGCAGATTCCGAATCCGCTGACCGTCCATAACTCCCTTGCAGAGCTTGCAAAGGCAGTCGGCTTTGACATCAAAGCGCCGACCGTGCCCGCAGAGCAGGAAATCAGTGAGACAGAGGTCGCGGCGGTAGTCAGCAGCGTCTTATAAAGAGTGAAGAGTGGAGATTTTCTCCACTCTTTCTCTTTTGCGGGTATACAGAAAAAGAGTGGAAAGCGCTTCACTCTCCACTCTTAAATCTTCACTCTGTGAAATCAGTCAGCCCAGTACTTCGCAACATGTGCCTTGGTAACCTCGGCGGCCTTCTTGATATTCTCCTCGTTGGACAGCTTGTAGTAGTCCGGACGGAACACCTCCATGGTGCAAACGTCGCCTTCAAAGCCGATCTTCTTGAGGGTATCTGCGTAACGCTTGTGGTCGAGGCAGTCGCCCGGCTCGCCCGGCCACAGACGCTTCTCGTCGTTGTTGTAAGCAGCGCCGCACGGCATATTCTCCATGCCGTTCAGGTGCCATACGAAGATCTTCTTGCCGTCAGCCTTCTCGAGAGCAGCCCACTCGGAAGCCATAGCGTGGAAGTGGTACTGGTCGAGGGTGATGCCGACCAGCGGATGATCTACCTCGGTAACGATGTCGTAAGCGTACTCGAAGCGGTTGATGGACATGGTCGGTGCGCCGCAGAATTCGATGGACAGCTTGATGCCGTGCGGCTCAACCTTCTTTACCATCTCCTTGAGAACAGCAACAGCGTCCTCGCGGATCTCGTCAACGGTAGCCGGAACGGTCAAGTCCATGGACGGAACGACAACGATCATCTTGCAGCCCAGCTTGTTGCAGTCTGCGATGATCTGGTCGAGCTTTGCCATAACGGCGTCCTTTTCCTCCTGGGTCTGCTTCATGTTGAAGAAGATCAGGGCGTTGTAGGACAGCATCTTCAGGTGGTGCTTCGGGTCAGCAAACCATGCGCCGAGATCGTCGATGGTGTACTTGCCGGCAGCGATCTCGCGGTCGAGGCACTCGGACTGGATGTCGATGTAGTCAAAGCCGTACTTCTCGCACAGGTCGAGATCTTCAAGTACGGAGTGGTTTTCGCAGAAACGGTTGCAGCCTTCGTTAAAACCGATTTTCATAGCAGTAACTCCTTTTAGCGTATCAGTTTCGCGTTGTAAAACGCGGTATAGTGGTTAAGGTGATATGCAAGGGCAGTAAAGCAGGAAGCTCTGCCACCCTTGCGAGCGAATAGCAATGAATAGAAAATGTGAGTGGATTACTTCTTATAGAAGTCCGGGGTGCCGCCGGTAACAACCTTCTCCGGCACACCGGAGGTCTGGGACTTAACCAGAGCGTCAGCGGTGATGGAAGCAACGTAGCCGTCCCAGGCAGAGGAGCCGCCGGTCTCACCCTTGAGTGCGTGGTCAACCCAGTCCTGAATCTCTACATCGTAAGAATCGATGAAGCGCAGGATCCAGTTGTCCTCGATCTTGGTGGAAACCTCGTTAGCGTAGCGAACGGTCGGGAAGGACGGGCACGGCAGGTTTACAACGCCGTTCTCACATACAACCTCGCAGTTGATGTCGTAGCCGAAGCCGCAGTTTACGTTTACCTCGAGCATGTTGATGATGCCGCCCTTGGTCTTCATGATCATGATCTGCGGGTCCTTCAGCGCGTTCTTAACCTTGCTGTTGGTCTTCGGCATGATGCACTGAACCTCGTCCCACTCGTCGTTTACCAGCCACGGCAGAACGTCGATCTCGTGGATTGCGGTATCGGTAACAGCCATTGCGGTGGTGTAGTCATCGGCAACGCCGTCTGCACGGTGGGTGCACTTGATTACCATCGGGGCACCGAACTTGCCGGAGTCGATCAGCTCCTTAACCTGACGGTAGCCGCGGTCGTAACGGCGCATGAAGCCAACCTGTACGAGGTGCTTGCCGCCTGCCATCTCGGCCTCAACGATCTCCTTGCCGTCCGCAGCGGTGTTCGCCAGCGGCTTCTCGGAGAATACCGGCTTGCCGGCCTTGATCGCTGCCAGAACCGGACCCTTGTGGAACTGACCCGGGGTGGTAACTACAACAGCGTTTACGTCCGGATCGTTGATTGCTTCGTTGAAATCGGTGTAAACCTTGGTGCCGGCGCCGGCGATCTCAGCGCCCTTCTTTGCGCCTTCTTCAAATACGTCGCATACAGCAACGATGCGTGCATTGCGGATGCGGTTCTGGATACGCTCGATGTGCTCACGGCCGATCATGCCGCAGCCGATCAGTGCAATGTTCAGATTTTCCATGATAAAGCTCATCCTTTCAAAATATGCCGCTGTACGGCAGGGTTCAAGTCTAACGGATTATGTGCGAGTATTTCGGGAGCCGCAGCATTGCTGCGACCCCTGAAAACTCGGAAAAAGAAGAGAGATTGTGTGTGTCTGTTTTACGCGCGCTTTGCGTTCTTGCGCATATCAAGGATAACCGAACCGACGATGATCAGGCCCTTGACGATGTTGGTCATGTTATCATCGACCTTCAGCATAACCAGGCCGTTGTTGATAACGCCGAGGATCAGGATGCCTGCCAGAACACCGGATACACGGCAGATACCGCCGGTATGGGAGGTGCCGCCTACGGTAGCCGCAGCGATAGCGTCCAGCTCGTAGTTCAGGCCGGAGTTGGCCGGGTCAGCCGAACCTGCACGGCCTGCCAGCAGAATACCTGCAACAGCCGCACAAACCGAGCACCATACATAAACCATGATGAGGTTCTTTTCTACATTGATGCCGGCAACGCGGGCAGCCTGATCGTTGCCGCCGATGGCATACACGTTTTTGCCGAAGCGGGTCTGCGTCAGCAGGAAGGCCGAGATCGCAAACATAACGAAGAATACCAGAATGATGACCGGAACCGGGCCGATTTTAGCAGAGCCGAGGAAACGGAACTCCGGGGTCAGGTTGGAAACCGGGCGGCTGGTGTACATTTTTGCGCTTGCGCGGCAGATCAGCTGTGCGCCGAGCGTTGCGATGAAGGGCGGAATCTTGGTGTACGCGATGATCGCACCGTAAATAGCGCCGATGCCTGCGCCGATTGCCAGACCGATCAGAATAACCAGCGGTGCGGGCAGGGAGCCCAGACCGGGGAATACTGCGTTGGCATAATCTGCCGGCTGAACCAGAGATGCCGTGATGCAGGCAACCAGGCCGGCCGATGCGCCGATCGTCAGGTCGATACCCTTGGACAGGATTGCGAACATAACGCCGAAGGCCAGAATACCCTTGACGGCCTCACCGGAGAGCAGCGTCAGCAGGTTGTTTACGGTGAAGAAACTGGGCTGTGCAACACCCATGATAATGACCATAGCGATCAGTACCAGCCAGATCGAGTTCTGCGACAGGAATTTTTTCTTGTCAAACGTCTTATGCATACCATTTACCCTTCTTTCTTATTGCTTATCAGCAGCGGGCTGGTAAGGAACCTCGCTGGTAGCGTATTTCAGGATCAGTTCGGACGAGAAATCCTTGCGATCTACGATTGCGGTCATCGTGCCTTCATGCATGACCACGATGCGGTCGGACATACCCATAACTTCGGGCAGCTCGCTCGAGATCATGATGATCGCCTTGCCTTCGCCGGCCAGCTTGGTGATCAGCGAGTGGATTTCGGCCTTGGCGCCTACGTCGATACCGCGGGTCGGCTCGTCTACGATCAGGATGTCCGGATCGGTCAGCAGCCAGCGGCCTACCAGAACCTTCTGCTGATTGCCGCCGGAAAGGTTCTTGATGGGGGTGTCGATCGTCGGTGTTTTGGTATTGAGCTTACGCACATACTCTTCGGTATCCTCGCGCATCTTCTTGTGATTGAGCGGGAAACCGTAGTTTTTCAGGCTGGCAAGCACGGTATTGTCCTTGATGCTCAGCATACCGACGATGCCGTTGCCGCGTCGATCCTCGGTCAGCAGGGCGATCTTGTGTGCGATGGCGTGCTCGGGGGATTTGATGTGCAGCTCCTCGCCGTCCTTATAGATCTTGCCGCCGGTGATATGGCGCATACCGAAAATAGCCTCTGCCGTTTCGGTACGGCCTGCGCCGACCAGACCGGCCATGCCCAGAATTTCACCGCGGTGCAGCTCGAACGATACGTTCTTTACCGCATGACCGGCGGAAAGGTTCTCGACCTTCAGAATGGTATCTCCGATCGGGCAATCCACCTTGGGGAACATATTGGAAACCTCACGGCCTACCATAAGCTGAATCAGTTTATCTACGTTCAGGTTTTCCGCGCGGTCGCTGGCGATGTACTCGCCGTCACGATATACGGTGATATCATCCGAAATGCGGAAAATTTCATCCATTTTATGCGAAATATAAATGATTGCTACGTTTTTCTTTTTCAGGTCTTCGATGATGCGGAACAGATGCTCAACCTCGGTTTCGGTCAGGGAGGAGGTCGGCTCGTCCATGATTACGATCTTGCTGTCATACGAAACCGCCTTTGCGATTTCAACCATCTGCATTTTTGCAACCGTCAGGTTGCCCATCTTTTCATCCGGATCAACATCCAGATGCAGGCGCTGGAACAGGTCGATGCTGTCCTGACGCATTTTCTTGTGATCAATGATCAGGCCCTTGCGCGGTGCGCGGCCCAGCCAGAGGTTTTCGCTGACACTGCGTTCCGGAACCGGCGATAATTCCTGATGGATCATCGAAATGCCGGAGTTCAGCGCTTCCAATGTGGTTTTGAAACGGATTTCCTTGCCGTCAAAAACGATCTTGCCCGATGTGGGCGGATGGATGCCGATCAGGCATTTCATCAAAGTTGATTTGCCTGCGCCGTTTTCTCCCATCAGGGTATGTACGGTACCGGGGCGCACCTTGAGCTGTACGCCTTTCAGCGCACGCACGCCGGGGAAATCCTTGACGATATCGGTCATCTCCAGGATATACTCTTGACTCACTGCTTTTCACCCCAATATCTCTGCGATTTTTTAGGAAGGGGACATATGGAAATGTCCCCTTCGCAACATTCAGTGTCGGAATTTAGTCGTAATCTGCTACGTTGTCTACGGTAACCGGCTCGAACGGTACCCAGATGATGAACTCGTTCTCGTCGTCTACTTCATAGCCGGTGCCCTCTGCGATCGGCTTGCCGTCGATCAGGTTTGCAGCTGCCTGCAGGGAAGCGCGACCCTGACCCTCTGCGTTCTGGAATACGGTCATAGCGAGGGTGCCGTCCTTGATAGCCTGACGGCCGTCAGCGGTTGCGTCGATGCCGACGATCGGAACGGACTTCGGGTCCAGACCCTGCTGCTGCATTGCTTCGACTGCACCGAGTGCCATTGCATCGTTGTTGGAGATGATGCAGTCGTACTTGGTGGTCTTGAGCAGCGGAGAGATCATGTCCATTGCGGTTGCACGGTCATAATCGGCTGCCAGCGGAGCAGCGGCTGCGGTTGCCTTGATGCCGTTGTCCTCCAGTGCCTTGAGCACAGATGCGGTACGGTTGGTGGTGGAGGTCTGACCGAGGATGCCGTTGAGCATCAGGTAGGAGATATCGGTCTTGCCCTGATCCTTAAAGAACTTTGCGAGGAACTCGCCCTGGAATGCGCCGGAGGTCATTTCGTCGGAGCCGACGTAAACAGCCTTCTCATTCAGTACGGAGGGATCGCCCGGGAAACGGTTTACGAATACGACCGGAACATCGCCTGCGGCCTCGACACACTGTGCAGCGGTCTCGGGGTCTACCATGTTGATAATGATGGCATCTTCACCTGCGGTAACCGAGGATTCGATGTACTGGATCATCTTGCTGGTGTCACTGTTGGCATCCTGGGTGGTCAGGTTGATGCCGGTGTCCTTTGCAGCGGCCTGAGCGGCTGCCTCCATTTCGCTGAGCCACTCATCGCGCTGGCTCATAATCAGCGTTACCTTGTGGCCGCTGCCGCCGTCTGCGCTGTCACCCTGCTGTGCGCCACCGCCGCAGCCTGCCAGCATGGATGCCATCATTGCCGATGCAATCAATCCTGCGAAAAGTCTTTTTTTCATTTGCTTTTACCTCATCTTTCTCAACTTTTTTCTTAGCCGTACACGTTCACATTTTGGAAAAATGCGATTTACGCTTGCCTTGATTTAGTTTTACACTCTTTTTCGATGTGCGTCAACCGGCTTTTTGAATTTTCACCAAACCGCACAGACGAATCTTGCGAAAACTGGTGATTCTGTCTGCACAAAATTGTGATTTTATAAGCTTTGCACGACAGAGCGGGGGAATCGCTTATGCAAAACTACCCGCCTCAGATGCGGGATCTGGCTGTTAGTTCAATCTCGTAACAACTCGGTATTTGTTTCGGATTTCACGTGTTTTGCTCGTTTTATGGCGTTTACGGCAGATGTATTGCATGAAAATATGAACAAAACACGGGAGGTTCGGAAAAGAGTGCATTTTTGCGTGCACGGCTCGAATGAGCAGAATCCGTACACGTGCACAATATTGTGAATACCGCTTTATTCACTTTAGATATAGACTTATTAGGGGTATTATGTTATGCTTTAACTATAAAAACGGGAAAGAACCGTTCTGACAGAGGTGATATCATATGGCAATTACCCTGAATCAAATTGCTGAGATTTGCGGTGTGTCCCGCGGTACAGTCGATCGGGCACTCCATAATAAAGGAAATGTTCGCCCTGCGGTGGCGGAGCGGATCAAGGCGGTAGCCAACGAATATGGCTACACCCCCAACCGTGCCGGACTGGCACTGTCCCGCACATCGCATCCGATTCGCATCGGCGTGATCATGTTTTCGGTGCAGACCCCGTTCATGCAGATCGTTCTGGATGCTGCCCGGCGCGAAGCCCGCCGTCTGGCCGCGTTCAGCGTGGAGGTCATCTTCCGGCTGTCGCCCTCGCTTGATCCGGTCGAGCAGGTCTCGATGATCGAGGAGCTGGTCGAGCAGCATCATATCAATGCGCTGGCGATCACGCCGCTCGACTGTCTGCTGGTCGAAACCAAGATCAACGAGCTGATCGACCAACGCGGAATACCGGTCGTTATGTTTAACACCGATCTGCCCAACAGCCACCGGCTGTGCTATGTCGGGCAGGAAAACCTTTCTTCCGGCCGTACAGTGGCCGAGCTGATGCGTCTGGTGGCGCGGGAGAGCGGCACGGTGGCTACGATCAGTGCGCCCTGTATGTATCACAGTGCGTACCGCGAACGTCTGAAGGGCTTTAAGGAGGAGCTGCTTACCCCCGATTCGTCGCTTCAGCTGCGGGATGTCATGCTGCCGAACGATGACAGCAATGTGGTTTACGAGCATACGCTCCGTCTGCTGCAGGAGGTTCCCGATCTGACCGGTATCTACGCGATCACACCGGGTTATGCGGGCGTATGCAGTGCGCTGGTCGATTCCGGCCGCGCACGAGGGGTGCACCTGATCATGCACGATGAGATCCCCGCCAACCTGTACGAGCTTCGGCGCGGTGTTGCGGATTTTGTCATCGGACAGGATGCGGTGCAGCAGGGCGCACTGCCGCTGTCCCTGTTGGCCGATTACATTCAACTCAAACAGCAGCCGCCGAAGGAGTTTTACCATACCGATATTCGGGTGCTGCTGCGACACAATATCGAAAATTTGCTTTAATCCAGGTCAGGAGGTATTATGTCTGTTCCGCTTCCGGCATTTCGCCGTGTCAGACTAACGCAGCAATGTGTGATTCATCCGCAGGATAAGGGCGGCAACTATCTGCCTTGCGCCTCGGAGGATTGGGTGCTGTTTGTTTCGCTTGCTGCGGACGGGGAGCAGATCATTCTGCGAACCGAGCACCGCTGTCTGCCGATCAAACCCGGCGGCGCGCTGCTGCTGCCGCCGAATGTCTGTCACGAGCTGCCGTTCGTACAGGCACCCTGTCTGATGCTGGAATTTTCCGCCGCGGATGACGGACAGGCGATGTTTGAGTTTCCGCAGTTACAGGGAACACCGGCATGGACGTTGCTGCTGCTGCTCTACTCGGAACAGACCACGGCTGCCGCCCGGACACCGCTTTTAGATGCGCTTCTGATGCAGATGGCGCCTATGGCGCATGGCCTCGAGCTGTGTGCGCCGGATGCCGCATTCTCGCTTGCAACCGAGGTATTGCAGCATTTGAACCTGTGCTTTGCCGATGAGCTTTCGCTGACCGAGCTGACCAATCGGTTTCACGTTTCGACCAGCCATATGATCCATATGTTCAAGGCGCAGTTCGGCCTGCCGCCCATTCAGTATATGGTACGCCGCCGGATCGGGGAAGCACAGCATCTGCTCCGCACAACGGAGGACAGTGCGGGCGATATTGGCGGTCGGGTCGGCATGATCAACCGCAATTACTTTTACCGGATGTTCAAGCGTCTGGTGGGGGTATCGCCAGTTCGATACCGCGAGGTCATTGGCGAACGCCCGGATATGCTGGCTTGAGGAAACGACTTTATGGGATCGAGAGGCTGCTCGAAAAACGATAGTTTTTCGACAGCCTCAGGCACTGTGATTTAGACACAGTGCCTTTCTTTTTGTCTGGTTGTCGGAAAATGGAAGGGAAAATTATACAGAGTTGCCATGGCGTTCCGATCCGGTTTCCGTGGTCTAAATAATCAAGACGGCGGAAACCTCTGAATCATACGCAAAACAACCGAGCGACTGCATTTTCAGCCGCTCGGTTGTTTTGCCTGCGTCGCTCCGCACGGATACCTTATTGTATATAGCGCCGTGCGGCGTCACGCTTGCCGCCGTTTCTTCTCCCGGATGAGCGTAGACTTGCTGATGCCGGTCAGCTTGACGACCTGCGTATACGA
>NZ_QUJR01000017.1:2355-14087 GCF_003480945.1 Butyricicoccus sp. AM27-36 | reverse complement strand
GTTCCGATGATGATCGACGCAATCAAGGCTGCTAAGGAGTCCAAGTAATCATCTGATTGCTTTTTGAAGCGCCGTACTGCCTGCGACCTCCCGGTTTGCGGCGGGTTTTGGAGCCCCGCTTGCAACATCCGCCATGCCCGCGGAAAGCGCAGCACGCTGCTTCTGATTGTATAAGAAAAGCCGCAGAGCATTGCTCTGCGGCTTTTTTCGGCACAAAATAAAGAGAAATAGCCTGTCTGCAGCGCAGACAGGCTCTTTTCAATCCAGATAATCGCCTACCGGACTCCGGTTGTACTGCTTGATGATACGAATGACTACCGAACCATCCTCCTGCTCCGCCTCGTCTACGATCTTATAGCGCGTGCGGTTGCGCTCCAGTGCCTGCTTGTAGTGCTCGACTTCCTCGCGCACCAGACGCACCGCAATACTGTGCTCCAAATCCTCCTTCAGCTGGAAATGCAGGGTCTGACAAATGCACGCCGCCTTAATCCGCTCCATGTCCATTTCTCCTGTTTTGTTGATGAAATACGCAAAAAACAATATATACAGTCGTTTTTACATATTTATTATACTGAAAACAAAATTTTTCCGCAAAGGCGGTTTTTCACAAAGTTTGGTGTTCCCGGTTTGTGGAAAATCGCCATAGGCACGTGGTTTTGTTTGTGCAGAACAGAAAAAAGACGCACAATGTGCGCCCCTACGGTCATTTGTAAGTGCAGGTTGATCAAATCAATGCAATTCCCCAACACGCGGAGTGATGAGTTCATCCCTCCCTCCGGTAAAGCATTAGCGGCATATAAAATTCGCAGGTGCTATGCGAAATAACGCGCAAACGAGTTGCGCGACACTGTTATCCCCCAGGGGACCTTCTTTTGCCCTTTGGGCAATTCACCTTGTGTCGCATCTGCGTAGAGTTGCCGGTATGTGTAGCAGAACGGCATCCGAGAACTGCGTATAGGTCGAGTAATGGACGCGTAATGCGCGTTCCTACGCAAGAGTAACCCGACTGCCGTTCCCCTATTCCGAAGCGGTCGCCGCTCTCTGATTGCCGCCGTGCTGTCCGAATAAGGGAAAGATAGGAGTTCAAAGAGGAAGGGAAACCGCAGGTGTCCCTTCCTCTTTGCCCCCGCGGCGGGCACCGCAACGTCCCCGCCGTCCGCAGACGGCGCACTCCCCGCTGAGGTGCAGCGAGAAACTTTCCGCCCGTCAGGACGAACTGCCTGCGCGGTTCGGGCATCCCGCCCAGCCGGTGCAGAAAACAGGTATGCGATCCCGTTTTTCCGTTCGGAAAAAGCACCCCAAAACGAATAAAAACGCGACATCAGGCCGCGCTGCTGCACCGCCCCGTCGCGTTTCTTAGCAATAAATAAAAACGGCAGCGAGCGAGAAGAACTCTCAAGCCCTCCACCGATGATGGTAGTAATTATAGCACTCTGCCTCTCGCCGGACAAGATTCAAATGTGCCAAAATCGCATTTACAATTCATTCATAATTGTACAATCCGACAATTCACGCAGCAGTATTCCGCAGAAACTGACAACTTGTACAAAAACATGCCTGTTTTTTCGTCAAACGCGCGTCTGTTTTTGAGATTTTATGCTGAAATCCGCGAAAATCGCTTTACAAACAGTCATTTTCATGGTAATATAAATATACTTTCGCCCCGCGCTTAGCTGACGGACAAAGGAAGCGTTCCTATCGCCTCCATTCACCAAGCCGCGGCCCGGCCTGTGGGTGAGTAAAATTTTATTTATGAAAGGTGAACTACCGACATGATCCGTAAGGAAGACAAGACTGCCGTTATCGAGGCAAACCGTACCCACGCTACCGACACCGGTTCCCCGGAGGTTCAGGTTGCAATCCTGACCGCCCGCATCAAGGAGCTGACCGAGCACCTGAAGGTACACAAGAAGGATAACCACTCTCGCCGCGGTCTGCTGAAGATGGTTGGTCAGCGCCGTTCTATGCTGGCTTATCTGCAGAAGAAGGACATCAACCGTTACCGTGCCCTGATCGCTAAGCTGGGTATCCGTAAGTAAGAAAATGCGAAAATAGGGGAGCAGTCTGCTCCCCTGTTTCTGTATTTTAAGCTGGGCGGCATTATCGCTTTTTAGCAGTTGAAAGAGAGACCAAATCATGCAGAGCATGATTTGGAATTGAAAATTGAGAATTGAAAATGGAAATAGCGCTCTCCTTGCGCGATACAGCAATTCTCCATTTCCCATTCCTCTTGGTTTTTGTTTCAAGTGCTAAAAAAGCTGCTGCCGCCCTCCCCAAACGATTAAAGGAGGAAACAAAATGGCAAACATCAACCACTTTGACTTCAAAAACTACCGCGTTTTTGAGACCGAGATCGCCGGCCGCAAGCTGACCGTCGAGACCGGCAAGATGGCACAGCTCGCTAACGGCTCCTGCCTGGTTTGCTACGGCGAGACCGCTGTTCTCGTTACCGCTACCGCATCCGCTAAGCCGCGTGACGGCATTGACTTTTTCCCGCTCTCCGTTGACTTTGAGGAGCGTATGTACGCAGTAGGCCGCATTCCCGGCTCGTTCATGCGCCGTGAGGGCCGTCCGTCCGAGAAGGCGATCCTGTCCTCTCGTCAGATCGACCGTCCGATGCGTCCGCTGTTCCCGAAGGACCTGCGCAACGACGTTTCCATCGTCTGCACCGTTCTGGAGAACGACTACGACAACTCTCCGGAGGTAGTTGCTCTGCTGGGCGCTTCCATCGCAGTTTCTATCTCTGATATTCCGTTCGACTACGTTGTAGCCGGCTGCCAGGTTGGCATCGTTGACGGCAAGACCGTTATCAACCCGACCTCCGAGCAGCGCGCTGCTTCCGAGATGGACGTTACCCTGTGCGCTACCAAGGACAAGATCGTTATGATCGAGGCCGGTGCAAAGGAAGTTCCGGAGGACGACATGTTCAATGCTCTCATGGAAGCACATGAGGAGCTGAAGAAGGTCTGCGCGTTCATCCAGTCCATCAAGGACGAAATCGGCAAGCCGAAGTTCGAGTACGAGCATCATGACATCGACCACGATCTGTTCGACAAGCTCGAGGCAGCCTGCAACGACAAGTTCGAGGTTGCTATGGATACCGACGACAAGACCGTTCGTGACGCCGGCGTTCGTGCTATCGTTGACGAGTTTGAAGCAACTCTGGACGAGGAGTACAAGGAAGAGCACGGCGCTAACCTCGGCGAGTGCGTAGACAAGCTGCAGAAGAAGATCGTTCGCCGCTGGCTGGCAAACGGCAAGCGCGTAGACGGCCGCGGTATGGAAGAGGTTCGTCCGCTGGCTGCCGAGGTTCACGTTCTGCCGCGCGTTCACGGTTCCGGCATGTTCACCCGCGGTCAGACCCAGGTTCTGACCCTCTGCACCCTGGGCACTCTGGGCGATGCGCAGGAGCTGGACACCATCTTCGAGGAGAAGGAGAAGCGCTATATCCACCACTACAACTTCCCGTCCTTCTCTGTTGGCGAAACCCGTCCGTCCCGCGGTCCCGGCCGTCGTGAGATCGGCCACGGTGCTCTGGCTGAGCGCGCTCTGCTGCCGGTTATCCCGCCGGTAAGCGAGTTCCCGTACGCGCTGCGTCTGGTTTCCGAGGTTATTTCCTCTAACGGTTCCACCTCTCAGGGCTCTGTCTGCGGTTCCACGCTGGCTCTGATGGATGCCGGTGTTCCGATCAAGGCACCGGTTGCCGGTATTTCCTGCGGTCTGATCACCGATGGCGGTCAGGAGACCACCTTCACCGATATTCAGGGCGTTGAGGACTTCTACGGCGATATGGACTTCAAGGTAGCAGGTACCAAGAAGGGCATCACCGCAATTCAGGTTGATATCAAGGTTGACGGTCTGACCCCGAACATCATCAAGCAGGCGTTCGAGAAGTGCCGCGTAGCCCGCTACGGCATTCTGGACGAGATCATGCTCAAGGCTATCCCGCAGCCGCGCGAGGACGTTTCCGACTGGGCACCGAAGATGACCACCATGCACATCAATCCGGACAAGATCCGCGAGGTTATCGGCAAGGGCGGCTCTGTTATCCAGAACATCGTTGCTGAGTCCGGTGCCAAGGTTGACATCGAGGACGACGGTACTGTTACCATCGCCGCTGTCAAGGCAACCGATGCGGACAAGGCCAAGAAGATGATCGAGGCCATCGTCAAGGAGCCGGAACCGGGCGAGATCTACTACGGCAAGGTCGTTCGCCTGATGAACTTCGGCGCATTCGTAAACCTGCTGCCGGGCAAGGACGGCATGGTACACATCTCCAAGATGGCTGACCACCGCATCGAAAAGGTCGAGGATGCCGTCAAGGAGGGCGACATGGTTTGGGTCAAGGTCATGGAGATCGATGACAAGGGCCGTGTAAACCTGTCTATGAAGGACGTTAAGCCGGAAGAGAAGATTCTGTAATTGAATTTCGGCTGAAATAGAGAAAAAGGCTTCGGAGCATTGCTCCGAAGCCTTTTTATTCATCCGGGATATACTCGATAATGTCCGAAACACTGCAGTTTAGGATAAAGCACAGTGTATCCAGCGTTTTCAGTGTGATTGTTTTACCGTGCTTCATGCGGTGCAGAATATTGGCGGAAAAGCCCTGTTTGTAAATTAAATGGTATTCTGTAACGCCTTTTTCTAAAAGCGTCCGGTAAAACGGAGCGTAACTGATCATGTACGATCACCTCACGCACAACATAACACGACCTAATATATTGACTATGCCCAATATATTGAGTATAATGTGTGTGAGGTGAGCTTATGGCTGAATTTTGTCTGGATTGTCTCAACCGTCTGGAGGGCACCTGCTATACCAAATGGGATGTTTCACTCTCTTGGAGCAAAGATATTTGCGAAGGCTGCAGTCAGCTTCGCCGAACCGTGATTTGCCTGCGTAAGCGGACAATTCAACGGCAATATCTCGATTTATATGATGATAATCACCGCAAATCACGCAAATAAACCCATATTGACTTCCCCCTTAAAACCGCTATAATGAAGATAGCAAAAGAGCGCAGCCGATGGTGGCTACACTCTCACCAGTTTACGAAGAAAACCAAGAGTTTCCTCGGTTTTCTGCTTTTATTGTGGCACATATTCTGTTACTCTCTGCAATTCTTCCCTCTTCAAATGAAGAGGGATTTATGCTATAATGAGGGGTACACCAAAATCCACTGGAAAGAAGGACAAGCCCATGACCTCTGTGCTGCTGCCCGAGGGCGAACTGCGCGTAGCACGCTGCGACATGCTCGACAAGCTGATCGCGGTCGGCGACGGCGATGCGGCGCTGCTGTATCTTTATATCCTGCGGCACGGCGGCACGGACGGCTCCGCTGCAGCGCGCGCCCTGCGTCTGAGCGCCGACCGCTACGAACGTGCGGCATTTACGCTCAACAACCTGATCGCGCCGACAGAAAAAACCAAAGCAGCAACCGACAAATCCGCCGAAGCGCCGCGCTACACCGGCGATGAGCTGCGCCGCGCCCGTCTGGATGACCAGACCTTCTCCGGCCTTTGCGATGCAGCAGAGGGCATTACAGGCCGTGCGCTGACCGAGGGTCAGCTGCGCTGTCTGCTGACCATTTACGACTATCTTGGTCTGGACGCAGGCGCAACGATTGAGTTGCTCAGCTATCTGAAAAGCGAAAAGGGCACGGTCCGCACGACCGATCTGCGCCGAGAAGCCAACCAGTGGGCCGATATGGGCATTGTCACCGCGCAGGCGGCCCAGCAGTACCTAACACGCCGTGCGGACGAAAAACCGCTCAGCGAGGCGATCTACCGTGCACTCGGTGCGGATACCGAGCAGCCTGCACCCAAGGAGCAGCGCGTCTGCCGCTTTGCACTGGCGCACGGCTTCCCTGCCGACGCAGTAGAACTGGCGGTGCACCGCACCGGTCAAAAACAGGGACACAAAAGTCTGGATTACACGCTCGGCATTCTGCGCCGATGGGACAATGCGGGCGTACATACGGTCAGCGAAATCACCGCTCTCGAGCCGGAAACCCGCACGTCTGCCGTGTCTGCTGTGCCTGCCGCCGTCGGTCAGACACCCGCACAGCCGACCGACAGCGCCACGCTCGCCGCGTGGGAGCAGGACTGGGCTGCACGCGTGCGCAGTCATCGCCGCAACACGGAGGAATAACCTATGGCATACGATAAAAAACTGCTCGCCGCCGCACGGCGCGAGCTGGAACGCGAGCGCACGGCTCACACCGAGGAGCTGGAAGCGCGCCGGCGTGATATTTACACACGCGAGCCGCGTATCCGCGCAATCGACCGCGAGCTGAGCACCACAGCAGCGTCCGTTCTGCGGGCCGCAATGGAGTCCGGCGGAGACCCGACTGCTGCAATCGAAAAGCTGCGCGACCGCAATCTCGGTCTGCAGGAGGAACGCGGCAACCTGCTCCGGCAGCTGGGACTTCCCGCCGATTATCTGACAGACAAGCCGCTGTGCCCAAAATGCGGCGACACCGGCTACGCCGGCAGTGCGACCTGCGAGTGTGTCAAGGCGCGCTACGCCAAGCTGCTCAAGGAGCAGCTTTCCTCGGTGCTGCCGATTGCCGACCAGAACTTTTCCAAGTTCGACATGAGCTTTTACTCCACCCGCCCGGATGGCCGCAGCGGTATTTCGCCGCGCGAAAATATGGAATATAATCTGGGCGAATGCAAGGCTTATGCCGCAAAATTCGGCAAGGATTCCCCCAATCTGCTGCTGTTCGGCTCGACCGGTCTGGGCAAGACCTTTCTCTCTACCTGCATTGCCGAGGCGGTCTCCGCACGCGGATTTTCCGTGGCCTACGACACCGCCATCAACATTGTTGCCGCGTATGAGACCATCAAATTCGGCTCCGGTGACGGCGAAGCCGCCGCAGAACGCGCTGCACGCTACGAGCGCGCCGACCTGCTCATTATCGACGATATGGGCACCGAAATGGGCACCGCCTTTACGGTTTCCGCGCTGTACAACCTGATCAACAACCGCCTGATGGCTAAGCGCCCCATGATCATCAACACCAACCTGCTGCCGGAAACGCTCAGCGAGAAATATTCGCCTGCCGTGGCCTCCCGCCTGCTCGGCGAGTTCCTGCCGCTGCGGTTCTTCGGTGATGACATCCGGCTGCTGAAAATGCGCAGAACATAAACAAATCCCTCTCTTTTTTGCGAGAAAGAGAGGGATTTTTAGGTAACACCGCATAATTAAACTGCGGTGTTGCCTCAGATTTCGGATTGTTTGCCGAGCAGCTTATCGCGCCAGCGACCAAACCGATGCGTAATCATGCGCAGCTCGATACCGACAAGCAGCGCCGCGATAACCGTACCGATGCCGACGCTGCCCAGTCCGTGCAGGAAGATCAGGCAGGTGATGAGCGAAATGCACACCATAGATACGTCAAACGCGATTTTGACGGTCGGGAACGGCTTGCCGGTCAGCGTGGAGATGGCCAGCATAGCGCCTTCACCGGCCAGCGGCATAATGTCCGCCGGAACGTAGAAAAAGATGCCGATTGCAACGAAAACAGTGGCAATCCAGCACATCAGCAAACGGATAATCAAGTTGTCCGTCGATGGAAGCATCGCCGCGAGCGTGTTGCAGGTGGTCGTGAATGCGCCGAACACCATGCCGACCGGAATCTGCAGCAGATTTTTGCATTCAAAGCGGCGGCGCATCAGCAGCATTTGCAGGATGACCAGAATAACGTGGAAAATGACGGTCGCAACACCCATCTCAATGCCCCAGACACAGGTCATGGTGTATGGGATGGAGCTGACCGGCGACACACCGAGATTGGACTTGACCGACAGTGCAATGCCGATAGTCATGACGAAGAAGCCGCCGAAGTAATACAGCAGCCGAATACCGAGTTTAGAGCCTTTCATGCCTATTTTATCCCCTTTTAGTCGTTTAGATTCCGATAAATACGCTCGAGCAGGGTCTGTACCTGCTGAATCTCCTGCGGTGAGAAGCCGCGCAGCGCCTCCTCTTCTGCGGCTGCAAAGATAGCATTCAAGCGGCGGCACTGCTCCCGGCCGAGGTCGGTCAGGCGGACATACACCGTACGGCGGTTTTCGTCGCGTGTGCTGCGTTCAAGCAGTCCGGCGCGTTCCATTCCCCCGAGGATGGTAGAAAGCGAGGACGGCTCGATATGGCAGCCCTTGGCGATATCCTTTTGCATGGCGCCGTCGTGGTCCTGCAGGAAGTCCAGCACTTTGGGCTGTCCAGTGGTCAGACCGAGCGGTTTGATGCGCGACATGACAAGTTTCTGCAGCATGGCATGGTCAGCCATGAGCAGGTAATGAGTGGAAAATTCCATTGCGTTCTCCTTTGTTCTAATTCAAACAGTTAGCTTTCTAATTATATGCCTATGAGTTTGGATTGTCAAATTACATTTTTATACTCTTTGTTATATTTTCTTTCTATATTATAGATTACTCATTGTTATATTGTTATTAGTTATAACTTTACGCTGTCTCTTTAACGATTCTGCGCCTGCGCGGCGCAGGCGTACAAGAGGGTAGCTGCAAGGTTGCCTACTCCGAATTTTGAAGCATTTTCGGTTTCAGAAATCCCGCAGATTCTGCAAAATACCGTAGTTTTCCCGAAACAAGTGTATACTAAAAATGTTCGTTTATTATTGATAAAATAAAACAGGAGCGTATAGCTTGAAATTGCTATACGCTCTTTTTTATGGTCTTGCAATCTATTTGAAAAAAGCATGATTTTTTACACATTTCCACGGAATTTAATCGTAATATCCGTCATATTCATGCGCTCTCTGGGGAACTGGTGGCGCTCGAGGTAGTCGTAGAGCAGGCGGATCGGGAGCGTGCCTTGCGTTTTGACGTCCTGTCCGATGATGAAATCGACCGTACCGTTTTTGACCATTTTGATGTTGCCCTCGGTGATGTCGTGAACGACGATGTGCAGCTTTTCGCTGCGGTGTACAGCGTGCACGGCGCGGTAAACGCCCTCCCGTCCCGCAGAGGTCAGATAGATGCCGCGCAGCTCGCTGTCCGACTGAATGGCGCGCATAGCGATGCGCTCGGAAAGGCTTTCATCGAGAAACGAGCATTCCGGATGCAGAACCCGGATATCCGGAAAACTCTCCGCCATTTCGGTGCTGAAGCCGGTAAAACGCTGCGAGTCGGCATAATGTCCGCTGCGCTGCCCCAGAATCGGCAGCACGCTGCCGTGCCCCTGCATGACCATGCCGAGCAGCGCGGCGGCGGCGCGGCCGCTCGCGATGTTGTCCGCGCCGACATAGGCGATGCGGTTCGCGTCGGTGATGTCCGTGTTGAAGGTCACGACAGGGATGCCCTGCTGCTCGCTGAGCGTGTTGATCTTGTCGCGCACGAGCGTGTTCGCGAGCGGCATGAGCGCAAGGCCGTCGATGTGCTCGGTCGTTACCAGCTCATCGATCAGCGTCAGCTGATGCTGCACATCCATGTCCTGCATCGCGCGCACGATGACCGTGATGTTCGGGAGAAGCTCACGCTCGGAAAAGCTCTCGAACAGCTCGCACAGCATCTGCACGAAGGGCGAATGGTCGGAGTGGAGCACCACGCCGATCTTCCACTGCTGCGTCTGCTGCATGACGAGGCGGTTTGAGATATAGCCCATTTCGCGCGCCGTCGCGCGGATGCGCTCCGCAACTTCCTCGCGCACGCCCTCCTTGTGGTGCAGGGCGCGGTCCACCGTTCCGCGCGACACCCCGCAGCGGTCAGCAATCTGCTGCATCGTTACCATAAAATCACTCTCCTGCGTTATCTGTACTTATACTATATCATAAAATACAGCCGTGCGCCAGATGTTACATCTGCACGAAAATGTTGTACTGCACATCGCCTATGATACAATGATAGCGCTATTTTTATGCATAGTATCATAAATACTTGCAGCTTTAATATGCATAATCACGATATAATGCACGGATAAATGATAGTGCGCCCAAGCTATTGCAACCGGAAATCCACTGTGATATTCTGTGATTGTCAAGTGAACAAGGCCATTCACAAAACCGAAAAAATTCCCCAAAAGAGAGTGAGAGAAACAAAATGTCATTTTTCAGTTCCATGATCTGGATCGCGCTGAGCTTCCTGTTTTTCACCGTCATGGTGGCAGTCATTTCAGCGTGGAAGACCAGAGATGACAAGCTCGACACCGCCGAGGGATACTTCCTCGCGGGGCGCGGACTGCCGGGTATTGTCATTGCAGGCTCGCTGCTGCTGACCAACCTGTCCGCAGAACAGCTTGTCGGCACAAACGGTCAGGGCTGGGCTTCCAATATGAGCCCGATCGGCTGGGAGGTCGGTGCACTGTTCACGCTGTTTGCGCTGGCGCTGTGGTTCCTGCCAACCTACCTCAAAATGGGCACGACCACCATCCCGCAGCTGATGGAAGCACGCTTTGGCCGCGGCACCAAGCTGATGTTCTCGTTCGTCATCGTTGTGATGTACTCCATCCTCAATCTGCCGGTCATCCTTTACTCCGGCGCAGTTGTATTTGAGAATATCTTCGATATTTCCGGTATCTTCGGCATCAGCAAGTTCCAGGCTGTCGCAATCCTGTGTGTCGTCATCGGTATTATCGGCGGCTGCTACGCCATCTTCGGCGGTTTGAAAGCGGTTGCCGTATCCGACACCATCAACGGTATCGGCCTTATCATCGGCGGTCTGATGATCCCGTTCCTCGCGCTGGCGCTGCTGGGTCACGAGACCACCGGCGGCGGTCTCGTAGAAGGTGTCAAGTACCTCGTACAAACCGAACCCGAAAAGCTCAACGCATGGGCTTCGTGGGATGCTGCTGAACCGGCTCTGCCGTGGCCGCTCATCTTCACCGGTATGTTTTTCAACAACCTGTACTGGTGGTGCACGAATCAGTCCTTTGTACAGCGCGCACTTGCTGCAAAGAGCCTGAAGGAAGGTCAGAAGGGCGCGATCTACTGCGGTTTCCTCAAGACCATCGGCTTCTTCTATCTGGTACTGCCGGGCGTTATCGCTTACCACCTGCCGTCCATTCAGGACAAGCTAGCGGCGGCCGGTTCCTCCGCGATCGACTTTGCTTATCCGGCACTGGTTTCCGCCGTTGTTCCCAAGCCGGTCATGGGCTTCTTCGCTGCTGTTCTGTTCGGCGCGATCCTGTCCTCGTTCAACTCGGTGCTCAACTCCGCATCGACCATGTTTACCCTCGACCTGTACCGCACTGCCATCAATCCGAAGGCTTCGGATATGCAGTGTGTCAAGGTCGGCAAGATCTACGGCACCTGTGCCGGTGCAGTCGCTATCTGCGTGGCACCGTTCGTTATGTTCGCACAGGGCATCACGACCTTCCTCAACTCTATGAGCCAGTTCGTTTCCCTGCCGATCCTGTTCACCGTACTCGGCGCGCTGATCTTCCGCAAGGCACCGAAATACGCGCCCAAGGTCATCACCGCTGTTCACGTTATCGCCTATGGCGCGTTTATGATCCTCAAGCCCTGCTACCCCACCTCGGGTGAGCCGATTCATTATCTGTACGCCATCGCTGTGCTGTTCGTCGTTGAATTTGTCATCATGTGGTATCTGAACAAATACCGCGGCACAGAAGAATATGTTCCGGCCGATGTCGGCGCAGTTGATCTGACCCCGTGGAAGTATCGCCATATCGTATGTATCATCGGTATCATTCTGGCGATCGGCATCTACATTCTGTTTTCGCCCATCGGCATTGCCGCATGAGTATAATA
>NZ_QUJR01000017.1:0-2345 GCF_003480945.1 Butyricicoccus sp. AM27-36 | reverse complement strand
TATAATAAAGGCAACACCGCACAATTAAAGCTGCGGCGCTTTGCGGAAATTTTGTGCCCTGACTTTGGCTTCGGTTCCTTGCGCGAGTTCCGTCCGCGCTGCCGAGATTTCACGGTAATACGTCAAGTATTACCGCAAAACCGCGCCTCGTCAGTACGCAAAATTTACTCGCAAATCGCTCTTGTCCAATTATGCGGTATTGCCTAAAGTCTAACCAAGAACCTAATTGAGAAAAGAAAAGGAGAACAATACCATGAAACTCGGATTTAATGAAGCAAATGACCGTTTCTGCAAGAACCACAGTGTTATGATGGACCTCGAGCTGTGCGAGAAGTACGGCTTCGACTGCATTGACATTCAGTCGGAGTGCCTGAACCGCGATCTGGAAGCCGGCAAGATCACCCTCGAGGAGATGGGCGCATGGTTCCAGAGCCACCACCTCAAGATGCTTTCCTACAATGCGCTGTGCTTCTTCAACATGAAGCAGACGCAGGAGGAAAAGGACGCCGTGATGGCTGAGCTGGACGAGATCATCCGCCGCTGCAACATCCTCGGCTGCAAGATGATCGTTGTCGTACCGAGCAAGGACATGAAGGAGCGCGGCCTGACCCCGACCCGCAAGGAGATCCGCGAGGATGCAGTTGCCGTTCTCAAGGAAATGGTTAAGAAGTGCGAGCCACACGGCATCCGCCTGAGCCTTGAGTTCTGCGGCGAGCCGTCCATGACCATCAACCGTTTTGAGGATGCTTACGCAATCGTCGAGGAAGTAAACAGCCCGCTGGTTGGTGTAACGCTCGATCAGTACCACTTCTACGCAATGGGCTCCGGCTGGGATACCCTCGAAAAGGCGGACGGCAAGAAGATTTTCGTATGGCACCTGAACGGCACCGAGGATATGCCCTGCGGCGCGTACTACAACAACGACGAAAAGCGTCTGTGGCCGGGTGCCGAGGGCGACTGCCTGCCGCATGCGCGCTACGCAGATACGCTCAAGAAGATCGGCTTTGACGGTGACTGCTGCACCATCGAGATTTTCCGTCCGGCATACTACGAGATGTCGCAGGAGGAGAATGTAAAGAAGTCCGCAGAAGTCACCCGCGCACACGTTGAAAAATACGCACAGTTCTAATATCGTAAAATCAGCAGTATCTCACAGCATATTCCCCAGTATTTGTCACATTTTTTGATCTGTAAAGGAGAATTTATTATGAGCTATCTGAAGAAAATCGGCGCACTGTTTGTTTCCTCCGCATTGATGGCATCCATGCTCGCAGGCTGCGGCTCGTCCTCCGATTCCACCGGCGGCAACGGCTCTCAGGCTGAGGGCGACGATGGCAATTACAACATTTCCATCGTGTTCAAGACCACCTCGAACGAATACACCCAGTACATGATGGCAGGCGCGGAAAAGGCGGCGGCCGAGACCGGCGCGGTGCTCGACATGAAGGGCGCGACCTCCGAAACCGCATACGATGAGCAGCAGAATATGATCGAAACCGATCTGCACGCCAACAAGTATGACGCGATGATTATCGCACCGCTGCAGGGCGACATGGCTTCCACGCTGGTAAGCGGCACGGATATGCCCATCTTCGCAATCGATACGGACTTTAATGCACCGGAGAAGATTTCGTTCATCGGCATCGGTCAGAAGGATGCAGCGGCAAGCGGCGGCGAAAAGGCTGTCGAGGCGGCGAAGGCAGCAGGCTGGGATAAGATCGAAGCAGCTTATATTGCGGGTGTTCAGGGTGACTCCACCGCCGATGCACGCCGCACCGGTTTCCAGGAAGGCATTGACGGCGCAGGCGGCGCGTTCCTCGCAGACGAGGTGCAGTATGCTGATGCGGTAGCTGACAAGGCAACCGTCTGCATGGAAGGCATCATGCAGAGCCATCCGGAGGGTCTGGCTATCATCGCCTGCCACAATGACGACTGTGCAATCGCGGCAGCGCGTGCAGCAGCGAACAATCCGGCTTATGCAAAGACCATCTTCATCGGCTTTGACGGCAATATTACCGCAGCACAGTCCATCCTCGATGGCGGCGAGACCATGACCGTTGCACAGAGCGGTTACGATCAGGGCTATCAGGCGGTTAAGACCGTTGTGGCACATCTGAACGGCGAAAAGGTAGACAGCTTTGTTGACTGCGGCACCAAGGTCATCGACAGCACCACCGCCGAGGACTACATGGCAACCCTCAAGAGCCAGATGGACGGCAAGGCAGTTGCACAGTAAACCGTAATACCATGCGCTGCACTTGCGGCAGTAAGTGCAGTGTATCTATTAAAAAATCACGTTTCTATAAGGAGAGAATTCCAATGGGCATTTTGAAAATTGGCGTTGT
>NZ_QUJR01000016.1:15669-16212 GCF_003480945.1 Butyricicoccus sp. AM27-36 | reverse complement strand
ACCGGCTGTCCGGTACAGGTTAAGATTCCGGAGTTTATCGCGCTGGTTGCCGAGGGCAAGTTCCTCGAGGCGGCTGCCAAGATCAAGGAGACCTCCGCACTGCCGGCTGTCTGCGGCCGTGTCTGCCCGCAGGAGAGCCAGTGCGAGTGCCACTGCGTACGCGGCATCAAGGGCGAGGCTGTAGCAATCGGCCGTCTGGAGCGCTTCGTTGCAGACTATGCCCGCGAGAACAGCACCGAAAAGGCAGTCAAGCCGGAATCCAACGGCCACAAGGTTGCCATCGTCGGTGCAGGCCCGGCCGGTCTGACCTGCGCCGGCGACCTTGCTCGCCTGGGCTACGAGGTTACCGTTTTCGAGGCGCTGCACACCGCAGGCGGCGTACTCATGTACGGCATTCCGGAGTTCCGTCTGCCGAAGACTATCGTGCAGAAGGAGATCGACACGCTGAAGGATCTGGGCGTTGAGTTCATTCTCAACTTTGTTGTAGGCCGTTCTGAGACCATCGACGAGCTGTTCGGTGACGGTTTTGAAGCAATTTTTGTA
>NZ_QUJR01000016.1:0-15659 GCF_003480945.1 Butyricicoccus sp. AM27-36 | reverse complement strand
ATTCCGGAGTTCCGTCTGCCGAAGACTATCGTGCAGAAGGAGATCGACACGCTGAAGGATCTGGGCGTTGAGTTCATTCTCAACTTTGTTGTAGGCCGTTCTGAGACCATCGACGAGCTGTTCGGTGACGGTTTTGAAGCAATTTTTGTAGGCTCCGGTGCCGGTCTGCCGACCTTTATCGGTGTTCCGGGCGAGAACGCAAACGGCGTTTACTCCGCGAACGAATACCTGACCCGCATCAATCTGATGAAGGCGTACAAGGAAAACGCCGACACCCCGATCTACCACGCGAAGAAGGTCGCTGTTGTCGGCGGCGGCAACGTTGCCATGGACGCCGCTCGCTGCGCAAAGCGCATGGGCGCCGAGGAAGTTTACATCGTGTACCGCCGTTCCGAGAAGGAGCTTCCGGCTCGTCTCGAGGAGATTCACCACGCGAAGGAAGAGGGCGTTGTGTTCAAGTTCCTGACTGCACCGCTCGAGGTGCTGTCTGACGAGAACTTCAACGTCACCGGCCTCAAGTGCCAGCAGATGGAGCTGGGCGAGCCTGACGCATCCGGCCGCCGCCGTCCGATTCCGGTCGAGGGCAGCGAGTTTGTGCTTGATCTGGACTGCGTTATTGCGGCGATCGGCACCAGCCCGAACCCGCTGATCCGTCACACGACTCCGGGTCTGGACACCAACCGCAAGGGCTGCATCGTGGCTGACGATGAGCACGGCATCACCTCCAAGGACGGCGTATTCGCCGGCGGCGACGCTGTTACCGGTGCGGCTACCGTTATCCTCGCCATGGGCGCAGGCAAGCGCGCTGCGGCTGCGATGGACGAGTACATTAAGAATAAGAACAAGTAATTTTTGCTCTAATGTGGTGACGATGGTGCTGTTCTTCAATATCGGTCTGGCGCTGCTCTCCGGTTCCAACATGCATCTGGGAGCGTTTGCCGCTGTTATCGGTGTCGCAGCATCTATGGCATCTCTGACGCCGTCCGCGTGCGCGCCGGCACTGCTCATCTTCGGACCGGGGCATGTGACGGTCCGCGGTGTGCTCAAGGCGAACCTCGTGTTCCTTGTGCTGTCCCTTGCGGCCTGTCTTGTTGCGGCCTATCCGCTCGCCTCTGCGGTGTTTGGATAAGAAAAACATTTGCGCAGATAAAATCCCACTTGATGTCAGGTACGGTATCAAGTGGGATTGTCTGTTTTCTGTTTCTGTTCGTTCTAACGGGAACACCAGTGAATGGTTATGATAATAGCGGATTTTCTGCAAAACACAGCGCTCAGCGCGCCGAAAAATGTATGGGTCTAAATTCACATCTTCGGGTGCCATAGCCGCACCCATGTTGGCCGCGTCCTTGACGCCCATTTCGACCATTTTGCCGAACAGGACATGCGTCACGCGCACATCGCACGGCTCCGCGCCGTTCGGCACCGGCTCACTGCCGAGAATAGCCGCGCCTGCCGCAGTAGTCGTCCATTGTGCGGTTGGCGTGCGCTGCCCGCCGTAGGCCAGCGGAAAACGGTACTGCCGCTCCGCCGAGCAGAAATGCGAGGAAGCTGCCGCAAGCAGGCGGTCTGCCGCGCCGCTCTCGACCAGACAGCCGCCGAGCGCAAGACCCTGTGCCATCGTCGAGCATGCACCGTACTGCCCGAGATAGGGCACATTCGCGTGCATGGACGCTAAAAATGAGCCGATGCACTGGTTGAGCAGGTCACCTGCAAGGATCAGGTCGAGCGAACGCTCGGGCAGGGTGGCCTTGCGCAGCGCAAGCCGGATGGCGGTCTTTTGCAGCTCGCTCTCCGCCAGTTCCCACGAGCGCTGCCCCATCCGGTCATTCTTCGCCACATAGTCAAACCGCTCACCGAGCGGGCCTTCGCCCTCTTTTTTGCCGACCGCCGCCGCGTGTCCGAGCAGATACGGCCGGTTTTCGAGCGCAAGCGTGCGCTTGCCGATGCGCTTTATCATACCGAACCGCCTCCTGTCAAAAACAGAATGAGACCGTAGATGACGCTTGCCGAAATGCCGTACACCAGCACCGGCCCCGCGATAACGAACAGCTTTGCACCCAGACCGAGGATAAGCCCCTCGCTTTTGAACTCCATCGCCGGAGAAACAATGGCATTTGCAAAGCCGGTGATCGGCACAATCGTGCCTGCTCCCGCATATTTTGCAAGCTTTTCATACAAATGCAGGCAGGTGAGCAGGGCACCGAGAAACACCATCGTGATGGCGGTCGCGGCGGCTGTGTCCTCGGTATCCAGTCCGCGGGAGAGCCACAGCTGCCGCACCCCCTCGCCGGCTGTGCAGATCGCACCGCCGATGAGAAACGCCAGCAGGCAGTCGCGCCACAGCGGCGAATTCGGGCTTTTGCGTTCGAGCAGCTGTTGATAGGTTTGTTTATCCAGTTTCATGCAAGGTTCCCCTTTCTGTACGCGTAGTTTGCCCAGCCGTTCCGGGATTATCCATCTGACCCTGTAAAATAAATGCGAACTGACCATTTTCGACAGACCATATTCGCGGTATGATAAATAAAACATATCAGATTAGGGGGATTTTTGATGGAATCCAAGAAGAAAGCGTTTTCGCTGTACGACATCGTGATGATCGGTCTGATGGCGGCAGTGGTATTCGTTGTTACCATGTTCCTGTCCATTCGCATTCCGACGCCGACAGGCACCACCATGATCAAGCTCGCAAACGCGTTCGTGCTGCTGTGCGGCCTGCTGCTCGGACCGGTTCGCGGCGGTCTTGCAGCCGGTATCGGCTCGATGATCTTCGACCTGATGACGCCGGAGTACGCACCGGAGGCGTGGATCACCTTCGTGCGTTTCTTCCTGATGGCATGGCTGTGCGGCGTGATCGCTTACGCCGGTGCCGCTGCCGCAAAGAAGTTTGCGCGCAACCTCGTGGCGTGCCTTGCAGGTGCGGTGTTCTCGTCGCTGCTGTACATGCTCAAGGGCATTATTGAGCTGATGATCGGCGGCAGTGCTCTGGTTCCGGCTTTTGTGGCCAATATTCCGAAGCTGATGACCTCGCCTCCGAATATCGTTATCGCGGTAGTTGTTGCAATGGCGCTTCTGCCGGCGCTGCAGAAGGCGATGCATTCGACCTCGTTCGGCCGCCATATGGCAGAAAAGTAAAGGCAATGTCGCACAATTAGAACTGCGGCGCATCAGTACGCAAAATTTACTCGCAAACCGCTCTTGCCTAATGGTGTGGTATTACCTGCAAATCCGTTTGAGGACGCGCTCACTGATTACCGGTGGGCGCGTTTCTCATGCTTTGCAGAAAGTCGGATTTCGTGGTATACTGTAGTCATCTAAAGAAAAGCACAGTGAGGAGGAAAACAGTATGGCGGATTTTGTATCGCATCATCTATTTGGCAGGCAGGCGCTGACGGTGTTTCCCGCACCGGCGCAGAGGGCAGCGGCGTGCCGTCCGGCATGCTTTTTCTGGGGCTGTCAGGGACCGGACCCGCTGTTTTACCGGAAAATCCTGCTCGGCAGTCCGCTGCACAAGCTGGGCAACCGCATGCACTCGGAGAAAACGGACGAGCTGTTTGCGGCGCTCTCGCGTGCGGTGCGCGACCTGAGCGGCGACGCGCAGGAGATCGCAGCGGCCTATTTCTACGGCTTCGTGTGCCATTATGCGCTCGACAGTGAGATTCATCCCTATGTTTACTGCCGGCAGGTGCAGTTCTGCACCGAAAATCCGAAGCTGTCCGCATCGGCGGTGCACAGCCGTATTGAAAGCGACATTGACTATCTGCTCTACGAACGCGCATGCCACCGTCCCATCACCGAGTTCGACCCGGAGGAACGCTATCAGCTGTCACCGGTCGAGCAGGCGGTGCTGTCGGTTATGCTGCACGCGGTGCTCAAAACCGTGTACGGAGCCGATGTTTCTACGCATGAGCTGCGCCGTTCGTTCGCGGAAATGACTTCATGGGAGAGTTTTCTCTATTCGGAGAGCCGCGCCGTCTATCGCGGAGCGAAAAAGGCGGAAGCCCTGCTCGGTCGGGGCGCCCTGCTCACCGGTCACATGAAGCTCGAGCGCCCGATGTGGGATGCGCTCAATCTGGCTCATCAGCCGTGGCATAACCTGTGGAAACCGGACGAAATCCGCACGGATTCCGTGCCGGAGCTGTTCGGCCTGGCGCGTATTCGTGCCGCCGCTCTTGCCGGACAGTACGCCGCGCAGTTTGACGCAGGCTGGCTGATGCATTATCACTTTGATGAGCCGTTCGACAGCGGCAACCCGAAAAATGATAATGGAAAATGAAATGTGAGTGCATTTTTCATTTGTCATTGCGATTGCAAGGGAAAAAGACTGTCTAACACAAAAGGCGCCTGAAAAGGCGTCTTTTGTGTTAGACACCGCTACTTTTCTGTTAGTCACGGCTATTTTTGACCTGATTTCTTTGCAATACGGCAATGCCTGTGGTAAAATTGTAGGAAATCCGAAAGGAGGTGCAGCGACCGTGCAGTATGTGCTGTACTATTTTATTGCAGTCAGCGTCATCGGCGCGATTGTCTGTATTTACGATAAGCTCGCCGCGGCTCGCGGCTGGAGGCGTGTGCCCGAGCGCACGCTGTTTTTCTGGGCGCTGATCGGCGGCGGGCCGGGCGTGTATGCCACCATGCTCATCATCCGTCACAAGACGTTGCACCATATTTTCATGCTCGGCATACCGGCAATTATGATTCTGCAGGGAGCAATTATTGTTGGTATTTATAACATTCTGTATATGAAGGGACTTCTATGACAAACGCACTTATCCATATTTTTATCCGCGATGCGGAAAACACCGGCGATTCGCAGGTGCGTGAAAAATTCGGCGTGTTGTCCGGTGCGGTCGGACTGGCATGCAACCTGTTCCTGTTTGCGCTCAAGCTGATCATTGGTCTGCTTACAGGGTCGATTTCCATCGCGGCGGACGCATTCAACAACCTGTCGGACGGTCTGTCCTGCCTGATTTCCATTGTCGGCTTCAAGGTTTCCGGCAAGGAGCCGGATGCAAAGCATCCGTTCGGCTACGGACGCACCGAGTACATCGCGGGACTGATCGTCTCGTTCATCATCATTCTGGTCGGCTTCGAGTTTTTCAAAACCTCGCTCGACCGCATTCTGCATCCGGCTGCCGTAGCGTTCTCGGCGGTGCTGATGGGAATTCTTGCCGTATCCATGCTGGTTAAGCTGTGGATGGGCGCATTCAACGTCAATATCGGCCGCAGAATCGATTCTCCGGTGCTGATGGCGGCCGGTCAGGACAGCCGCAATGATGTTGTTACCACGGCTGTTGTTGTACTCGGCATGGTAGCCGGCCGGTTTACCACGCTGCCGGTGGACGGCTATGTGGGCGTTGCCGTTGCCGCGTTCATCCTCTGGTCGGGCATCGGCATTGCGAAGGATACGGTTGCGCCGCTGCTCGGCGAAGCCGCCGATCCGGAGGTTGCCCGCAATATTCGGCGGATTGTAATGGAGTCCGACCATATTGTCGGCGTACACGATATGATTATCCACAATTACGGTGCGGGCCGCTCAATTGCGTCGCTGCATGCCGAAGTGCCGAGCGACTCGGACTTTGTGGCTGTGCACGAGGAAATCGACGAGGCCGAAAAGCGTGTCTGGCAGCAGACCGGTGTGTATCTGGTCATCCACATGGATCCGATTGATATCAATAATGCGTATGTCAACGCGCTGCGTGAGCAGACCGATGGCGTGCTCCGTCAGATCGACGGACAGCTTACCATGCACGACTTCCGCATAGTGGACGGCAAACGCCAGATCAACCTGATTTTCGACGTTGTTGTGCCGTTTTCCTATGATGAGGATGCCAAACGCGACCTGCTGATGAAGATCTATGACGGCCTGAAAGCGATCGACTCGCGCTATAATCCGGTTGTAACGCTCGATCATCAGATGTGATAAGAAAATAATAAGCAGAAAAAGGAGGTGCTTTCGCATCTCCTTTTTCTGCTAAAAATAGCATAGAAAAACGGTAGGGAACAAAATAATCCGCGAAAACGGCAAGTTATCATTGCAATACCCCGGAAATTTGCTATAATGGAGATAGCGTTTTTACGCTTTATCAGATAACATTATTGTTTGGGGGAATTTAAGTGAGCTTTTTCTCGGGCCTGCTTTCCGCACTTCCCGGTGCAGTGGCGCAGGGTTTGATCTGGGGACTGATGGCGATCGGCGTATTCATCACCTTTAAGGTGCTCGATCTGGCCGACCTGACCGTCGATGGTACGATGGCGACCGGCGGTGCGGTGTGCATCGTTATGATGACGCACGGCGCGAATGTATGGGTGGCAATGCTGTGCGCTTTCCTTGCCGGCATGCTGGCCGGACTTATCACCGGTATTCTGCATACCTGTATGGGTATTCCGGCGATCCTTGCCGGTATTTTGACACAGCTGGCGCTGTTCTCCATTAACCTGCGTATTATGGACAAAAAAGCAAATGTAGCGATCAATCCGGACAACTACAAGCTGCTTGTTTCGCTGCGCAACGTTAAGAAGGTGACTATCGAGAACCCGATTTTCGTTGCGGCTGTCTTTACGATTGTGGTTATCGCACTGCTGTACTGGTTCTTCGGTACGGCGCTCGGCTGCTCCATCCGTGCGACCGGCGCAAACCCGAACATGAGCCGTGCACAGGGCATCAATGTTGATTTTGTCAAGGTGCTCGGTCTGATGCTGTCCAACGGCCTGGTTGCGCTGGCAAGTGCGCTGTACTGCCAGTATCAGGGCTTCGCGGATGTCAACGCCGGCCGCGGCGCTATCGTTATCGGCCTTGCCGCTGTCATCATCGGCGAGGTGCTGTTCAGCCGTATTTTCCGCAACTTTGCGATGCGTCTGCTCGGCGTATCGCTTGGTGCGGTTGTGTACTATCTGGTTATTCAGGTGGTCCTCAACCTCGGCCTGAACACCAACGACCTGAAGCTGATCTCGGCTTTCGTCGTTGCAATCTTCCTTGCTGTTCCGTACTGGAAGGGCAAGTATTTCCGCGGTGCAGCCAAGAGTGCCGCAAAGACTGATGCGAAGGAGGCCAAGTAACATGCTGCAGCTCAAAGGGATTTACAAGACCTTCAACGCGGGCACGGTAAACGAAAAGCGTGCCATTGACAACCTGAACCTGACCCTGGAGGACGGTGATTTCGTCACCATCATCGGCGGCAACGGTGCCGGCAAGTCCACCACGCTGAACCTGATCGCAGGCGTGTATCCGGTGGATGCGGGCATGATTCATCTGAACGGCTACGATCTGACCAATCTGCCCGAGCATAAGCGCGCGCGTTTCCTTGGCCGCGTATTTCAGGATCCGATGATGGGTACTGCCGCTACCATGGGCATTGAGGAGAATCTGGCGTTGGCATACCGCCGCGGTCAGAAGCGCGGCCTCGGCTCCGGTATCACGAACGAGGAACGCGAGCTGTATCGTGAAAAGCTGGCAACGCTCGGTCTGGGACTGGAGAACCGTATGACCAGTAAAGTCGGTCTGCTGTCCGGCGGTCAGCGTCAGGCACTGACCCTGCTGATGGCCACCCTGCGCAAGCCGGATCTGCTGCTGCTCGATGAGCATACCGCAGCGCTCGATCCGAAAACCGCAGATAAGGTGCTGCAGATCACCGAAGAGATCGTTGCACGCGACAACCTCACCACATTGATGGTAACGCATAACATGAAGAACGCCATCCAGTACGGCAACCGTCTGATTATGATGGATGCCGGTCGCGTTGTCGTTGATATCCGCGGTGAGGAGAAGAAGAACCTTACCGTCCGCGATCTGCTCGAGAAGTTCAATATCGAGAGCGACCGTATGCTGCTCAGCGAATAAGGCAAATAGAAAGACCCCGAAACCTGGTTTCGGGGTCTTTTTATGTTCATTTTTCATTTTCCAATCGCAATTCTCCATTGATTTGCCAACCGAGCGGTGTCCGCTGGAACAAGGCATTGTGCAGCCCTGTCAGTGCCTGCCATGTGGCTCGATCGGTAATGCCGGTCTCGGGCAGCTGAAAAATTTTCTGTGCATGTCTGACAGCGGACTGTGTATCCGCATCGTACTCGCCGGTGAGCGGCACGGCGGCAATCCGGTTATAATGCGGCGCAGTTTCGCCCAGCATGAGCTGGAGCACATACACCGTGGGACTTTTCGCGCCCGGCTTCAGCACGGCATCGCTCTCCGGCGGGAAGAATGCCGTCTGCATGGGAAGTGCATCGGCGGCGATAAGCGCGGCATATGTAGCGTAGATGGCGTTCCATGTGCGCTGGTCGGCGATGCCCGTCACCGGAAGGCAGTTCTGCTGCTGGTATTCGCGCACGGCAGCGGCAGTCTTTGCATCCCAGATGCCGTCCGGCACGAGCGGTGCAGCGCTGCCCTCAGCCTGCTGAATACGCCGCAGAAAGGTCTGCAAATCGAAAATATGGCTGCATTTTTGTGCATCGGTGTACAATCAGGTTGCCTCCTCTCCAACGGGATAGCCGGGATACTGTCCTCTGGCACTCTGGCTGCCGACCAGCACGGTTTCGGCGAGATCAGCCATGCCTTCCCAGGTCAGCGGACCGATAGCGCCCGTGGTGGGCAGACCGAGCAGCGACTGGATGACTGACACCGAGGACTCGGTCGCGTCTCCGAAAATGCCGTCTACCGTGACAGCGGGCACTTCGGCGTAGCCGCGGGCGATGATGTTGATGAGCTGCTGCGCCTGCCGCACGGCTTCGCCGCGCATCCCCTTGACAAGAAAGGTCTCCGGCAGGCCGATAAATTCCTCGAGCCACTCCTGCTCAGGCTGGGCGAGCAGCACGGACTGGTAGGTGGAAAGCAGGGCATACCACGTCTCTCGATCCACCACACCGGTGATGGGCAGGCCGACAAGCCGCTGATACGCAGCCACGGCTTCGCGGGTCTGCGGACCGAAAATACCGTCGATCTGTCCGGCCTGCCAGCGCGGCAGCGCATCGTAAAATTCGCCGACAATGGCAAGAAAATACTGCAAAAGCTGTACGCCCGGGCCGCTCATGCCCTCGGTCAGCCGTTCGGGATACTGGCGGGAGATCTCACTGAGGGTCAGTCCCTCGCTGTTCAGCTCGCTTAGGCGCTTGACATTATTATAAATGAACGCGATGCGGTACCATGTTGCCGGGCCGACAAGGCCGTCCTCGGTGAGGTTGAATTGCCGCTGGAACGCCCGCACGGCGCGTTCGGTATCTGCGTTGAACACGCCGTCTGTGGGATAGATTTTCGGAATGTTCGGGAAATTGGTCGAAATGCGGTTAAGGCGCGTTTGAATCGTGCGGACATCCTCGGAAAAATCGCCAAGCCGTAGCGTTACACCGGGAAATGACCCGCCGAGATTGGGCGAGAGCGGTGCTCTGGTGACAAAATTCACATCGCTGCCGTAAAACGACTGCACAATCTGCTCGGCAGATAGTCCCTGTTCGGCAAGCGGCACGGTGCCCCACTGGCTTAGGCCGCCCGGACAGGTGACGGTCGTGCCGTTGCAGTACTGCGCGAACAGCGGCTCGACCGCATCGCCGCGGGTGAGGTAAGTGCCGATCATATCATCTACAATGGTGGAAATATTCTCGAAAATATCCCGTCCGGGCACAAAGGACTGGTCATACCGCGTGGAATTGGTGATATCAAAATCGTAGCCTTGCGCGCGGTACCATTCGGTGAACACACGGTTGAGCACATAGGACATTTGTGCGTACACGTTGGCGCGGATGGCCTGCTCGGGCCAGGTCGGATAAATCTCGGACGAGGCAACATTTTTGATGTAATCGGCAAACGGTACGGTGATATTCTGCGCATTCGAGGACGGCGCACCGAGGTGCACCGTGATGGTTTCCGGTATGGAAACATAGGGTTCGGGCAAAGCAATCCCTCCTTTTACGGATTCTCCGGCAACTCGGGATCGAGTGCCTGCGGCGCACCGGTGGCGGTCAGGTCGGTCTGCGCGAAGCTTTGGTTTTCCGCGAGCGGTGTAAGCGCCACGGGCAGCATGGTCGGCACACCGGAGAACATGGCGATGTGCAGCGCGGTCAGCGGCGTGTAGCCCTCAGCGGAGATTTCGACCGTGTAGACCGCAAACGGCGGACCGCTGCCCGGACTCAGCGAGTTGCTGCGCGGCGGCGTTGTCAGCACCATGGACGGCGTCATGCCGCCGGAGTCGGTCGTGACCGAGTAAAGCAGCGTGCGCATACCGCTCTCGTCCGGCGTGGTGGAGACCGAAACGATGGCATTCTCGAGCGGCAGTGCGCCTAACGCGGTCGTGACGAGTACACGCAGCTCGGCGGTGCCGTCGGTCAGTTCAGCCATGAAAAAACCTCCTTGTCAGCAGGTGAAAAAACAGATATACTAAAGGTAACAGCCGCAAAGGCGGCAAAATCTCGAAAGGCGGGGACAGTATGCAGGATTACAAAACGATGATCTCCATGTGTGCAGAGCAGGAGGAGAAGTTTCAGTTTGAGCATTTTTCGCGCGAGGATGCGCTGAAAATCGGCCTCAAGCTGCATGAAAACGCAAAGGAGCAGCCGGTTGCGGTTGAAATTACGGTGAACGGTCTGGTCGTGTTCCGTTACTTCGCAGAAGGCGCAAAGCCGGACAGCGAGCTGTGGCTCGCGCGCAAGCGCAACGCGGTTGACCTGATGGAAACGTCCTCGCTGCGGTTTTTCGCAGAGCTGGAGGACGCAGGCGAGACCTTCGCGGACCGTAAGCTCGACCCGAACGAGTACGCCGCAGGCGGCGGTTTCCCGATCCGGCTGCGCGGCACCGGCGTGATCGGTTCCATCTGCGTTTCCGGCTATCCGGATCATGTGGATGATCATCAGCTTATCATTAACACCTTGGCGGAGTATTTCGCATAATTGAGCATTTTAAATGGAGAATGGAAGATGAACGTATCGTTTTTCATTCTCCATTATTTTTATACTATTTTGACATGATAATGCCGAAACCACCGGTCGAGCTGGATGATATACGCGAAAATCTGCGGGGTACGCATCAGCTGTCCGAACCACGGTTCGGCAAGGCTTTCCGGCCGCTGCATGAGTTTTTGCACGGCATTCCGGTCGAACAGGGAAGCGGCGACCGAGGTGTTATCCTCGAAAATACGGCGGACATAGTCCGCGCACAAGCGGGTATAAACCGGATGAAAGGTTTTCGGATACGGACTTTTCTTGCGGTAAACGATCTCTTTGGGCAGTTCATCGGCGAATGCGCGGCGCACGATGCCCTTCTCACGCCCCTCGAGCGACTTGAAGTCCCACGGCATATTATAGGCATACTCGACAATGCGGTGGTCGCAGAAGGGCACGCGCACCTCAAGACCGGAGTACATGCTCATGCGGTCCTTGCGGTCGAGCAGGGTTGCCATGAACCAGTCAAGATTGAGCACGAACATTTCACGCATCCGGGCTGCTTTTTTGTTATCGGACGGCAGCCTGGGTGCGCGGGCGCAGGTGTCGCGGTAGTGCTGGCGCACAAATTCCTCGCCGTTTCTAACGGCATCCGGTGTGAGCAGACCCAGACGCAGACCGACCGACCGTGACCACGGAAACGTATCTTCAAACAGAATTTCCTCACGGTGGTACCACGGATAGCCGCCGAATAACTCGTCGGCGCACTCGCCGGACAGGCAAACGGTGGTTCCACCGCGCTTGACGGCCGCACAGAACAGCAGCAGGGAGGAGTCTACATCCGCCATGCCGGGCAGCGCACGCGCATCCGTCGCGGGGAGCAGAGCCGCGCACAGTGCCTCCGGTTCGAGCACAACGCGATGATGGTGCGTACCGAGAAAATCCACCATCTGATCGATATACGAATCGTCACTGTTTGGCTGAAATATACTCTTTGTAAAATATTTATCGTTGTCCCGATAATCCACCGACCAGGTATGCAGCGTTTCGCCGCGGGCCGCGTAATCTTTCGCCGCCAGCATGGACAGGATAGACGAATCCAGTCCGCCCGAGAGGAAGCACGCCAGCGGCACATCGCTGACAAGCTGGCGCCGGGCGGCATCGCAGATGAGCGTGTGCGTGCGCTCGATGGTAGTCGGCAGGTCGTCCTCATGCTCGTGCGCCTCGAGCTTCCAGTAGGTGTGATCGGTGAAGGCTTCCGGCGTAAGAATCGCAAAATGCCCGGGCATAAGGGAGAAAATCTGCCGAAAAACACCGGATTCCGGCGGGCGAGCCGGACCGAGCAGCAGCAGCGTGCGCAGACCATCCTCGTCGAGCGCAGGCTCGATCTCCGGATGGCAGAGTACGGTGTCAATGGTCGAACCGAAGGTCAGACCGTTGCGGATGGGAGCGAAAAACAGCGGTTTCACGCCCAGTCGGTCGCGGCAGAGCGTCAGTCGGCGCTCGCGTTTCTCCCAGATGGCAAAGGCGAAAATGCCGTTCAGCCGCGCAAATGCGTCGGTTTTCCACTCGAGATAGGCGTGCAGCAGCACTTCAGTGTCCGAATGTCCGACAAACTCGTGCCCGCGTGACATAAGTTCTCTACGCAATTCCGGTGTGTTATATAACTCTCCGTTATATATAAGGATAGTATTCCTGTCGGGAGAGCACATTGGCTGCTTGCCGCCCTCCGGATCAATGACGATCAGCCGCCGATGGATAAGCGCTGTGTCCTCGTCAAAATACGTGCCTTCGGCATCCGGGCCGCGCGGCGTGAGCGTGCGCTTCATGCCGTGCAGGATGGGTCCGCCGCGGCGTGCATCCCGTTCAAAATCCACAAAACCGCCGATACCACACATAGGCAGTTCCTCCTGAAAATAGTGATTTCTTTCTTTTATATGCACTCGAAACGGGAAATATGAGGTGGAATCCGAAATTTTCTTAAAAAGGAAAGCGTTGGCGGAAAAATGCGCGGTTTGCGTGCGATCTGCGTTCATTTATGCCGAGTATTGGAAGAAACGCACAAAATTTGGCGGCAGGATTTTATCAGTAAAAAGAATGTTAAATCCTTGACAAATGGTTTTCGGACGATATAATAGAGATAGACATGCTCCAAACAAGGGTATCGCTGGACGCGGCGCTGCGGCCACTGACCGTGTGCGCTGTGTTTTTGTGCGTATCCGCATTACTTATTTATTTGGGAGGTTTATGGCATGGATTTTAGGCTTACAAAAGAAGAAGCACTGTTCCAGAAGATGTGCCGCGAGTTCGCTCTGAACGAAGTAGAGCCGATCGCAGCTGAGATCGATGCGGAAGAGCGCTATCCGGAGGAAACCGTTCAGAAGCTGATGAAGTACGGCCTGATGGGCATTCAGTTCCCGAAGGAAGTCGGCGGCTCCGGCGGTAACTATATCTGCTATTCTATCGCTATCGAAGAGATGAGCCGCGTATGCGGTACCACCGGCGGCATCATGTCCGCTCACGGCACCCTGGGTGCTTGGCCGATTTACGCTTTCGGCACCCCGGAGCAGAAGGAAAAGTGGCTGCGCCCGCTGATCGAGCCGAAGGAAGGCGCCAAGATCGGTGCATTCGGCCTGACCGAGCCGAACGCAGGTACTGACTCCGCTGCACAGCAGACCATGGCTGTTAAGCAGGAGGACGGCTCCTACATCATGAACGGCTCCAAGGTGTTCATCACCGGCGGCGGCCGTGCAGATACCTACGTTGTATTTGCTATGACCGACAAGACCAAGGGCAACAAGGGCATTTCTGCGTTCATCGTTGACAAGGACGACCCGGGCTTCTCTATCGGCAAGATCGAGCACAAGATGGGCATCCGTGGTTCTCAGACCGCTGAGCTGATCTTTGAGGACGTTCATCTGCCGGCAGACCGTCTGCTGGGCAAGGAGAACGGCGGCTTTAAGATCGCTATGATGACCCTGGACGGCGGCCGTATCGGTATCGCTTCTCAGGCACTGGGTATCGCGCAGGGCGCTCTGGATAAGGCTATCCAGTACATGAAGGAGCGCGTACAGTTCGGCAAGACTCTGGACAAGTTCCAGGGCCTGCAGTGGATGGTAGCTGACATGGCAACCCAGATCGACGCTGCTCGTCTGCTGGTTCGCCGTGCTGCATTCAACCACGATGTTGGTCTGCCGTTCACCAAGGAAGCTGCTATGGCTAAGCTGTACGCTTCTGAGGTTGCAATGGACGTTACCACCAAGTGCGTACAGATTTACGGCGGCTACGGTTACATCCGTGAGTACCCGATGGAGCGCATGATGCGTGACGCTAAGATCACCGAGATCTACGAGGGCACTTCTCAGGTTCAGAGAATGGTCATCGCTGGTCAGGTTCTGCGCTAAGAAAAGGAGGAAAACTGAACTATGAAGGCAATTGTTTGTGTAAAGCAGGTTCCGGATACCTCCGGCAAGGTTGCTGTTAATCCCGATGGCACCCTGAATCGTGCATCCATGCAGACCATCACCAACCCGGACGACCTGAACGCTGTAGAGGCTGCTCTGAAGCTGAAGGACGCTACCGGCTGCAAGGTCGTTGTTATCACCATGGGTCCTCCCCCGGCAGAGGGCATGCTGCGTGAGCTGATCGCTCGCGGTGCTGATGAAGGCGTTCTGGTTTCCGCTCGTGAGTTCGGCGGTTCCGATACCTTTGCTACTTCCCAGATCCTGGCTGCTGCTGTTAAGAAGGTTGGCCTGGAGAAGGACGACATCGTATTCTGCGGCCGTCAGGCTATCGACGGTGATACCGCTCAGGTTGGCTCTCAGATCGCTGAGAAGCTGGACATCCCGCAGGTTTCCTACGTTGCCGGCATCGAGAAGGATGGCGACAAGGTTGTTGTTAAGCGTATGCTCGAGGACGGCCACATGACCATCGAGACCCAGACCCCGTGCCTGCTGACCTGCATCAAGGAGCTGAACGAGCCCCGTTACATGTCCCTCGGCGGCATCATGGACTGCTACTCCGCTCCGGTTTCCGTATATGATTACAACACCCTGAAGGACGATCCGCTGATCGATCCGACCACCATTGGTCTGAAGGGTTCTCCCACCAATATCTTCAAGTCTTTCACTCCCCCGCAGAAGGGTCAGGGCAAGATGCTCGAGGGCGCTGACAAGGCTACCTGTGAGACTCTGGCGGCTGAACTGCTGAAGAAGCATATTATCTGATTGAAAGGAGAACAGAACAATGGCTGATTTTAATAACACCAACCTCGCCGATTTCTCCGGCGTATGGGTATTCTGTGAGCAGCGCCAGGGCGAGCTGCAGCCGACCGTGCTCGAGCTGATCTCTGAGGCACGCAAGCTGGCAGACGACATGGGCACTGAAGTTTGCGGCCTGCTGCTTGGCGGCAAGGGCGTAGGCGAGAAGATGGCAAAGGAACTGGGCGCTTACGGCGCTGACAAGGTTCTGGTTTGCGAGAGCGACCTGCTCGAGACCTACACCACCGATGCATACGCAAAGGTTCTGTGCGACACTGTTATGGCTAAGAAGCCGGAGATCCTGCTGATCGCCGCTACCAACATTGGCCGTGACCTGGGCCCGCGCTGCGCAGCTCGTCTGCACACCGGTCTGACCGCAGACTGCACCCACCTCGACGTAGACGTAGAGAAGTACGCTGCATTCCTGCAGGAGGCTTCCACTCTGCCGCAGGCTCAGATCGATGCTCTGAACCGCGAGGACCGCAACCTGAAGATGACCCGTCCGGCATTCGGCGGTCACCTGATGGCTACCATTATCTG
>NZ_QUJR01000015.1:779-22678 GCF_003480945.1 Butyricicoccus sp. AM27-36 | reverse complement strand
AACGCCTACATCTAAAGCAGCAACGAAAGTTGCTGCTTTTTTGTTTTAATTATTTTTCTTGTGAGTTTGAAGTGAAGTTGGGTGTGCGTGGCAGCGTCCGTATCGGTATGCTTTTCGTAGCAATCAGCACGGGAGGCTTCGCCATGCAGTACATTCATTTGCCCTCTGGCCTAAGGCAATACCGCACAATAAAAGCAGCGGCGATTTGGCCGCGTCAAGTAAAGTTCGCAAAAGCCGCAAATTGCAATATCAGGTTGAGCATTTCATCTGTTAGAATCAGTCTGGTAGCGGAAGACGATTCGCCCATAGCTCTACAGCCAGAATGTCATCATCGCTGTAATCTGAAATCCACTTTCCCTTTGGTATAAAGCGTCGGATCAGGCCATTGTGGTTTTCTATTGCCCCTTTCTCACAGGATGTATACGGATGGGTAAAGTACACTTTCGTATTCGTTCCCGTTTCCAACTCTGCCAGCCGGGCAAACTCAGGACTGTTATCCGTTGTGATGGTACGGAATACCTTGCTGAAGTAATCCCCCAGTTCAGATTGCATCTTCTGAAAAGCAGCAGATTGATCACCTCAAGGCCTATAAATCCCCGAACCCGCTTACCGCCGACATGGACATTGTTGGTGGACTCCACACTGATAGTTGTTCCCGATCAGCCGGTGTAGTCCCTCCAGACACCAGAGGAAGATGCCCTCCTTCTCACGCAGCAGCTTATCCACCAGAAACGGATCGTCCGCTCGGCCTGCGGGCCGGTCTTTGGTAGTCAGCACGATTTGGCGTCGGAAGAAGCCATCAGATTTGTCGTGCAGGGCGGTCAGCACACCGTTTCCGAAGCAGAGGAAGCGCACATACAGCTAGCTCTGGTAGCTCTGGACGCCCTTGCGCTCCATGTCTATCTTGCACTCGGAGGTCACGATGGACTTGATATAATTGGTCTTGGGCAGGGCGCTCATATTCATATTGTCGTCCACCATCAGGAGCTTGTTTTCCAAGTCTGCACGGCTGAACCGGTTGCTCTCCACCTTCTGGATGCTGGTGGTATTCATGCTGTCACCCAGCAGGGAGCGCATGACAAGACCGATGCGGCTTTTGCCCTCGCCGCCCTTGCCAATGAGCATGAGCATCTTCTGCCCCCTTGGTGGTAGGCAGCAGGCAGTAGCCGAGATATTCCTGCAAGGTGGGAATATCATCTTCTTGCAGCAGCTCCGATAGGAATTGCAGCCACTTTCTCGGAGTGGGTGTGTCTATATTATAAGTGACGGTGAGGCGATTGTTGCAGTAGCTCTTATCTGTGGAAAAGCTGCCGTCCGTGAAAAACGTCCCGTTGACAACGTGGATGCGGTCCGTCTCAATAGGCAGCGACGGCGAATAGGCTTGCAGCTTGATGCTGGCAAGTAAATTCGCAACCGTCTTGGGGAGATTGGCGGTCAGCACGCCGGAGATTGTCAAACTGGCAGATTGGGACACGGTGAAGTCAAACGTTTTTGCAAAAGCCGCGATACAATATGTGAGGTATCTTTTAAGGCAGGCATCCGCGAAGCAAGTTATCGTCTTGTATGTTAAATAGGTCACGACTTGCAGGGCGGTTGCTTTTTGCGTGAACTCCAGATAAAGCCTATTCTTTGGTTCCTGATGCGCAGTTTTTGCGCTCCGGTGTTAAAATATAAAAGCGCTCAAATATTGCAGTTGGAAACACACGCAAGGACCTGTTAAAATTTTTATAAAATATCTTTTGTATCTTTCATCCCTTTAGGTGCTCTCGTTCGTTATACTGACAGAAAAGGCGGTGAGGCGGTGGAATATAGCGATCATGAACTGGTGCGCGGGATCAAAGGCGGAGATAAGAGCGCACTGGAGCTTTTGGTTCGCCGCTGGTATCCGCGAATTTACGGATATGTTTTCAAATTGACCGGGCATGAGCAGGACGCTTATGACTTGACGCAGGATGTTTTTATCGCAATGATGCAGAGCATCGGTCGCTATATGCCGTGGCGGAAATTTGACAGCTGGCTGTTTACGATCGCGCATAACAAATGTATGGACTACTTTCGCTTTCGACAGAAAATCGTTCAGGTGGAAGACACCATGTTCGACCGACCCGATCCGGCTGCCTCGTTTGAAGATATGGCAGCGGTCTCCATGTCCGTAAAAGCCGCGCTGGAGAAGCTGCCTGCCGCACAGCGGGAGGCAGTGATCTTACATTATTTCCACCAATTTACCGCGAAGGAGATCGCGCGAATGACGAACACACCGCTGCCGACGGTCAAATCACGGCTTCGTGCCGCCAGAAATACACTCTCAGATAAACTGCGGGAGGACTTCAAATGAACGATCGAATGGAACAGGAAATCCGCCGCACCATTTTGCGGCTGCAAGCGTCCATGCCGGAGCCGAGGGATAGGCAGACGCCGGCCTTCACGCTGCTGCGGATCGCCGCAGGTGAAATAAATGGGGGTCTGCTGCTTGGGCTTTTCGCGGGCGTGCTGGGCTTCGGTCTGCTCAGCGTCCGAGTCTTGTCCATGCCGATGCTGACGATCTTCTGCACCGCGCCCATGCCGATGCTCCTGCTGTTCCACCGGTATGTGCTCGCCAGTAACCAGAACATGCGTGAATTGGAGGCTACATTTCCGTATTCCTATCCGGAGATGCTGGCTGCGCGGTCTGTCGTGATCTCGTGCTGCATGTTCGGTGCGCTACTGCTGCTTTCCGTGATGCTGCACGTTTCTGCGGGTGAGGCGTTTTTGCGGCTGGCGCTCTGCGGCGCGGTACCGGACATTTATCTCTGTGCGCTGCTCCTGTTTTTGTCTGCTTCGCTCCGCAATTCGGAAGGGCTATCCCTGCTTGCACTTGTCTTTTGGGCGGCGCTTTGCTTCCTCGTGACGGTACTGCCGTTTGACCGGCTTTTGCAGCTCTGCTCCACCGCCGCCTACGCTGTGCTGGCGGCTATCGGACTGATTTTATACGGCATTCTTGTATTCAATGTTCAACGAAGGAGGGAGCATTATGACATGGCTCATATCGGATGAAGCCAGAAAGCACCGGGCGTTCCGCGAGGTCTGGGTTGCGTATCTCCTTGGCGGGTTGTATCTGCTGCTGGGGCTATACACAGAAATTTCGGAACAGAATTACAGCGTGCTCTATGATGCACAGCAAAAGTGGAATTTTGTTCAGCAGAATATCTATTCCTATGGCGCGACGCTGACGGCGTTTCTGCTTGCGGTCGGATTGCCACGGCTGGTCTGCTGTGAAAGGGAATACCGGACGGACGATCTTGTCGGGACGGCAGCGCTTGGCCGACTGTGCACATGGAGAGCGAAAACGGCGTTTACAGTCCTCTATTGCGCGGTCGTTGTTTTCATCATCGGGGCAGCCAGTCTGCTGGTAAACGGCGGCGCGTTCGGGTTCGAAGGCGCCCTCTCCTCTGTTGCCGGATGCGTGTATTTTGCGGATACGGCGCTGCCGCCGATGTCCAATCTTGCGTACTGTGCGATCCAGTATGGCTTTCTGTTTCTGGGCGCGTTATATTTCGCCGGGTTTATCCTGATCGTCGCTGCGCTGACGCGGCGGACGGCGCTCAGTCTGTTCCTCTGCGGCGGAAGCTATCTGCTGTTTTTCGCGTATTCCGCTGTCGGGCCTCAGCTGCCGGAGTTCCTTCGCGTGCCGATCGACGCGCTCTATCGGTTTGGCTTCGGTGGGTATCTGCTGCAGGAGAGCTATTCGTGGGTCTTTCCATATTTGTGGTCGGACGTATGGAAACCGGTCCTGCTGGGGATTGGCATGATCCTTCTGGAGTTTTTTATCTTTTTGCAGATATGGAGGAGGAAAGCAAAGGCATGAAGGCTGATCTGATCCGCTGTTTCCGGAATCCGCTCTACTGGCTCGTTTTGGGTGCTGGGCTATCTGTTCGGGGCATTCTCGCCTTCTTTGATTCCCGATTCCGCAGCGATGCGTTCTGGTCCTTATCCGCAGAATGCTGGAATAAGATAGGCTCCGTAACACTCGGTTTTCTGGTTCTGCTCGTTCTGATCCGTCTGTTTTCCGCGGATCGTGAAACAGGAGTCTTTCCTGTCATCAACAGCACTGCCTATGGTCGAAGCACGCTGTTCCGGAACCGGTTGATTGCCGGGAGCATTGCCGCTTCGGCTGGTGCTGTGCTGTTAGCAGCCGGAAATCATGCGCTGTCAATTCTCATTTCCGGCAGGCTTCCCCAACCGGATGGTTGGAATCACGCATGGTTCCGCAGCACGGCGATCGTTCTCATCGGAACAATTGGATTCTTCCTCTTTGCAGCATTTGTATGTGACAGTCTGAAGAATCAGCCGGCGGCCATGTGCATCTGCGGAGCTCCGTTTGCGTTCAGCTATTTTATCAATGCCGCTGTACTGAAAAAGTTTGAATTCTTCTGGTTTGTCCGGTATGGATTTTTTGCAGAATGGATGCGTGGACGGAGAATCGGTATGACCCCGGGAGTCTGGGGTGTCTGGTACGCGCTGTTATTGGGTGGATTATTATTGGCCGCCATCCATCAAAGAAAGGAGCGCAAGGAATTATGAAGCTTTCCTTCGAACATATTAGCAAGCTCTACGGCAATACGGCCGCGCTGCAGCAGATCGACCTGACGCTGGGGCCGGGCGTCTATGGGCTGCTCGGACCAAACGGAGCCGGGAAGACGACGCTGATGCGGATCATGACGGATCTGCTCGCTCCATCGACCGGACGTGTCTTGCTAAATGGGCAGGACATTGCGGTCATGGGTGCTGCGTTCCGGAAAAAGCTCGGCTATCTGCCGCAGGATTTCGGCGTTTATCCGAATTTCACAGCGGAGCAGTTTCTGCTCTATATCGCCAGATTAAAGGGCTTGTCAAAATTTGAGGCCAAGCGGCAGACGGATGATCTTCTGCATATGGTCGGTCTGGAGGACAAAAAGCAGAAAAAGCTGAAAGGTTTCTCCGGCGGACAGCGGCAGCGTGTGGGAATCGCACAGGCACTGCTTGGAGACCCCGAAATTCTGGTGCTGGACGAGCCGACAGCTGGGCTTGACCCGGAAGAACGGATCCGGTTCCGCGGTATCATCAGTGATCTTTCCCAGCAAAAGCTCGTTTTGCTGTCGACGCATATTGTATCGGATCTCGAAGCAGTCGCAAACGAAATCATTCTGCTCCGGAAAGGTGTTGTCCTCGGAATGCAAAAGCCTGCTTCGCTGCTGGAGCATCTGAACGGGCAAGTCTGGCTCGTTACAGTTCCTGCTGCGGACGAAGCGGCACTCACAAAGCAATATACCTGCAGCAATGTTATGCACACAGACGGAAAAAGTGTGATCCGTCTGCTCAGCAAAGGCGCCCCTCGACCCGACGCAGTACCAACAGCACCCAATATGGAGGATATGTATCTATATTATTTCGGTAGATGATCGTCCGGATGATTCTGGCTAGATCTCGGGTGCAGTAAAGTGCGGACTGTTTAGAAGGCAGCTTGCAAGTTTTTAGACCTGCAAGCTGCTTTTCTCCGTAAACTCAGAGCCGATTTTGCTGCCGCAAAATCTATGGGAACAAAATTTGAGCGGTTGTTCGCAGCACCTCTCAGCACCTCTCAGCAACTCATTTCGCGCATTTTCTGGTACGAGACCATTCAGTACAGAAAAATTACTGGCTCGTATTTGTGCCGTTCCCCACAACCACCGACAGAGAGGAAAAATAAGAATACAGCCAGTGGAAACTGTCCGCTTCAGAATTTGTTGATTGGCTATGAAAAAAGGCGGATCTATGTCGGAAAAAACGAAATCGACCTGACATTGGCGAAGTGAACCGCTCCCTGTCAATTAGACAGACGAAAAAACAAAAAGTTTTCTCCAGGACCTCATCTCAGAGGTCCTGGTTTTCATTTATGCAGCATCCAGCAAGCTGCGGTAATTCATTGGTGCGCCGTTACTTCCGGCTTAGACCGCTGATATGCCGGACGTTTTCTGCGGATGACAGCAAGCAGGCCGACAATATGTACCAAACGATAGAACCGATTCAGGTTCAGAATGTCACAAGTCTCGGTGATTGCATACCCTTCTTCGTGCATTCTCCGTTTTCAATCTTCTGTTTCGGGCTTTCAGTATCCGGTTCTCGGCGCGCAGCTTCTCCGCTTCTGTCATCTCAGATTCGGCCTTACGCTTACCACGCTTGTCTACCAGACCTTCTATGCCCTTCTCATTGTACTTTCTCACCCAGGAATAGATTTGCTGGTAGCTGACGCCGAATCGCTCAACAGCAGCAGCGTAGTCATTTCCATGCTCGATGCAGTAGCTGATAATTTCAATCCGTTCTTCGTATGTCGTAGTCCGTACTTTTTACAGATCGCTGCGTGACTTCCTTCTCCGTTGAATGGATGATCTCTTCCGGTGTCCGTTTTGACATAATAATGCTCCCCTTAGTGTAGTCTCGAATTTTTGTTATTTCGAGTGTCTACTCTATGGGGAGTATATCACCGAACGGCGGCCTGTCTTCTTATTCTTTATTCTTTTTTAAGCCTTGGTGTTTGAACCACACCAGACCATAAATTTGGCAGGGCACATCTTAAAAATGTCGCCTCTCGCAGGGCAAAACTGGAATTTTGAAAAATCGAGTTTTTGCAGCCTTTTCGTTCTAAAAGCAGCGCATTATATGTGAAAATGCCACACTTTCGTGCGGCGTTTTCGGCGTTGCATCTTTCATCAACACATTTTGGTGCGCCCGGTGCGATTCGAACGCATGGCCTTTGGAGTCGGAGCGGTGCTATGTGAGGTGTTTGCATCGCAGCGACTACTAAAAAGGCGCAGTTCACCAACATTTTGTGCGGTTTTTGTATGTTTTCTGCACCTGTTGGAACTGCCGATATTCGGTGGCAGTAGCCTCGTAGTAGCCGCAGTGGCGTTGGCTATTCTTTGACCGGTGGCAGGAAACCCTCGACCTGCTGGCGGTATTCGGTCTGCTCCTCGCGGAAGAACCGCTCTAGCAGGCTGTAATCCTGTTTTGTCTGCGCGGTATTCAGTGCATGATAATACTCAGCCTTGCGGCTGTCATTTACCACAAAGGGGATAATATCGTTTTTCAGGCATTCCTTAAACAGAATCAGCCGTCCGGTTCGTCCATTTCCGTCCTGGAACGGATGAATGGCCTCATAATCCGCATGGAACTTTGCCAATCCGTGCAGATCATGCTTGTCTGCTGCATTGTATTCGTCCAGAAGTGTCGTCATGCGTGCGTGGACATCTTCCGACGTCAGGGTGCCGGATAGCTGCTTTTGTTATATCCAATCTGCTGCTGTTGTGCAAGGTGCCCGCGGTTGAAAAGAGGTTTCAATGTTTAATACGGCAATCCTGCTCAGTATGCTTCTTTATAGCGGGCACATAAATTGTTATCAGACTTGCTCGTCGTGCGAACAATGCGCAAAAGTAAAGGGCGCTCCTGCTGGAGCACCCTTGGACTTGTGAGAAATTATGCAGTTGGCAAAACTGTGGCAAAACCGGTGAATTTATCACGGTTTGCGGTGATGAAATCTGTATCTGCGCCGGTCAGGTCAAGTGTGCCGAACGAAGCGCGGTTGACGCTGGCCTTGTATGTGGGACTGTAGCTTTTCAGCGTTGGTGTGCCATTGATTTGGAGGGTCAGGTTTCCGGTGATGGAGCCGCCGCTTTGTTCGCCGAGGAACTGATTCAGCTTGACGCCGTCTGCAACATGGAACGTTATATTGCCGTCCAGTGTCGCGCTCATGTACGCGCCCGCAAGCTCGACCTCCGCGCTGCCGCCTACGGAAACGTCCACGTCAGCCTTATGCGTCGTGCTGCCTCTGCCGCTGGCGATAACAGCAAAATTACCGGCCTGCACGCTGATGTGCTGCGTGCCCGCTGCGGTGCTTTCTGCGGTACTGCCTGCATACAGGTTGTAACCTGTCCAGCTCCACGCGGTCGCCACATCGTTCGCGACCGTGAGATCATGCCCGTTCGCGTACAGATTTCCGAGCGCATAGGTGATGTTCGACAGGGTAAGATCGGCGTTCATCGTCATCGGAGAGCCGCTCAGCCTGTATTTGGTCTCACCGTCCGCCGAACGGATGGTGCACGCGACATCCGGGAGCTTGTCCTCCTCGGTCAGCTGCACATCATCATTGAGCACGATCGTGCCACCTTTCTTGACGGCGGCAGATGCCGCAGACCAGCTCTGATAATTCGTCCCGTCCACCACGAAGGCGTTTTCCTTGACGCCCTTGGCGAACGTCAGATCCTTGCGAACGATGCCGGACCATTTGCCGTCCTTTTTCGCCGCCGCGCGGATGTACAGCTTGCCGCCTGCGATATTGTCGATGGAAACCTCGAACGGGCCGGTGTACTTGGTGCCGGTTCTGGTCGGGTCGGAGACGGTGGAACCGGTCAGGGTGTTGCTGTTGTCTACCGTGTAGTAGATTTCAGCGCCGTCCGTCGAACAGTTAAGCGTTACCGTTACCTTATCCGCATTCGCGTAGGTGGTTTTCTCCGGCGAGACGGTGAGCGTCGGCTTGGAAGCCGTCAGCGCCTGATTCAGTGCCGCCTGCACGGCTGAGAGGACAGCTCGGCTCTCTTGATCGTGCCCCTCGATCGGCTCAACGCCTTCGGTGGTCTGCGCGAGATAAATGCGGCTGAACAGCTCGGGGAGAAAGTCTGCGTACGTTTCGCTGTGTTCCTTATCGAGCGTCAGGGAGGTGATATAATACTTATCATCGTAGTTGGGACTTTGTGTTACAGCGGTTGCAGTAATGCCGTCAACAGTTGCGGAAATACCGCTGTACTGCGCGGTATAGGCCGCGTTGCTGAGCGGATTTGCAAACACATAGAACTGCCGAACCACATCCGAGCGGTTTCCAGCCTTGTCAAAGGCGGCGGGGCGGACTTCGATGACCTGGCCGCTCGGATGGTTTGTTGGGTCAGCGGACAGGCGAACACCGATATCACCAGACCAGCCGATGGAAGCCGCTTTGGTGCTGTCGGCAGTCGGGTCGGTACCGTTGAGTGTGTAGCGGATGGTACAGTCCTTGTCGGCCGACATGGCAACATCGATATACTTATAGCTTGCGTTCGGAACGCAGGTCTGCGCCGTCAGGGTCGGGGCGAGCACGGTGGATTCGCTTTTGCTGACCGGCGCGGAGCGCAGTGCCGCGATGGTGGCATGACGGATGGCATCCGACCAGACGGTTGCGCCGGAAACGGCATCGTCATTGTGGTCATCGTCATACGGTACGGTATTCATATTCAGCAGGTCGTAGAGCGTTTTGCCGTACAGCTTGACAGGCATACCGTCGCTGTCCATTACGCCGCCCCAGAACGAATAGTCCATAGAAACGTTATCGTCCGACAAATCCAGACCGGCCTCCGTGCCGTTGTCCTGCACGCGGGTGATCTTGCCGTTGGTAGTAGTCACGCGCACGCCGACCCGGTACGGGCCGCCGAACACACCGCCGTCCGTTACTGTGCCGATGTAGGTACGCGTGCCGGAGGTCAGACTGGGGATCGCGACAAACTGCACGGTCTTTTCGGTGACATCGGAAGCCTTGCCGTCCTTGACGGCGATGGCCTTGACGGTAACGGAGCTGTCTGCGTTGCTGTTCGGCCGGATGGTCAGCGTTGTGCCTTCAAGGGTTTTTGCAGTGTTCCCGTCTACGCTCGGGGTGCTGCCGTCGGTGGTATACCGCACGATACAGCCATCCCCGGCCGAAACGTTAAGTTCCGCCGGGGATGTTGCTGCATACAGCAGCTGCGTCCGAGCGTCTGCCGCTTTCAGGGCTGGCGCAGAGGGCGACTGCTCACTTTCCTAGTTGTTGGAGAGGGCGTTCTTGACGGCCTTTTTGATGGCGTTGGAGGAAACGGTAGCCTTAGATACTACGTCTACGCCGTCGATTTCAGATGCTTTTTTGTTCAACAGTTTGGTGAACATACCTTCGATGTTTTTCGAGGAGTCACCCTGTGTAGCCTTTTTCCAGTAGGATGCGTTATCATCACCCGCATCCGTGGTATCGTTGTTAAATCCGATAATCGTACCATCCTGTAAGGTAATCTCAAACGAGAAGTTGTATGCGTCCTCGATGTGACCCTTAGCATCATCTGCCGGCTTAATCGTGCCGGTGATGGTCTTGGTTTCCGTAGTCGGCTTGTCGGGTTTGGTCGGCTGCTTGCGTTCGTCCTCTACGGCCTTAATCAGTCCCGGAACTTCATCAATCAGTTCTTTTGCTTCTGCCGTGGTTGCGTCAGACTTTGCGAGCAGGGCAACGATTTGATCATAATGCTCTTTCAGAGCCTTTTGGGCAAGAGTAGCCTTGTTTTCATCGTAGTTTTCAAGCAGTGCAGCTGCCTGCTCTTTCAGTTCATTCAGCTTTGTTCTCTGATCCTCCGTCATCGGCTCAACCTTCTTGGGCAGGTTTTCGGCTTTAACGTTGACAGTATAAGTAGTATCGCTGTAACCCAGCGCGTAAATCGTGATTTCCCACTTGCCGGTGCCGTCCGTGCCTTCCGGCAGCTTGAAGCGCAGAGAATCCGTCAGGCCGAGCTGAATGCCCATGGTCTTGTGCATCCAGTCGTCAGCTGCGAACTTCGTGCCGTAGGTCCGGAGAACGGTATCGCCGTCGCCGTAATACTTCCAGACAACGGTCTGCATATTGTCACCGAGTGCGCCGTATGCGTTCTTGGCATCAACCAGAGTCGGCTTTCCGTTCTTATCCGTGCCTTCCTTCTTGGGGTTGGTCAAGTCAACACGCAGATGTGCACCAAAGTTCTGTGCATCGGCATAATTTTTTGCGGTAGCAACAATATCGGAATCGGCGGACTTCTGTTCTACATCCTTAATACCGGAACCGGTGCCGGTCTTGCGCGGGCCGAAGCTGAACGAGTCGCCCTTCTTCGTGACTGCCTTCAGGCCGTTGGTGGTGCTGTCTACTGCGGCAACTGCCGTGTAAGACTTCAGATTTTCTTCGCTGTAACCGCCCTGAAGCGTTTCGCCGTTCTTGGTAACAGTGTACTTCGTACAGAAGTCAGCAAAATCAGAAGCGCTGACCTTGACCGGTACATACTTGATGCCGGTGATCTTGTAATCTTGGATGTTGGTCTTGTTGAGAGTGATATGCTCGCCGGTCGAAACAACGGCAGTATCAGCGTCAATCCAGTAAACCGGCGTGTACTTCTTGCTATCCTTAGTGTTAATTACTACATCCTGCTGGAAACTGCCGCGATGACGGCCGTGGATGGCTGTCGCACGGGAAACCGCATCGAACGCGCCCTTGTCGTGCTCGTAACCGGTTACTTTGCCTTCCTTATCAGTCAGAGTACGGTCAGCTTCATCAGACGAAGCCTTCCAGTCGCTGCCGCTCAGGTAAACGCCCTCGCTCTTCCAATACTCATCATACGGAACAGCGGCGTAAGCGTAAACATTCAGGTTGATCTGCGCGATTATCGGTACATAGTTATTGTTCTTGTCGGTAATTACGAGCTGATAGGTGCCGGAGGGAGCTTCTGCGTCCTTATTCCACGTTACCTTGCGGGTCTTCGGGTCATACTGGAAGAAGTTGGGCTCCTTGTCATCGACCGTTACACTGTATTCGGCGTCGAAATCGCTCGGAAGGTCGTTCGAGAAGGAAACAGTCGTTTCACCAGACGAGAAATCTGCTTCGGCTGCTTTTACCGTGGTAGCATACAGCTTTTTCGCCAGATTGAGCTTGATTACGCCGTCGTCGGTGTAGTAGGTGACTGCGCTGATGGTCTTGCCTACGAGGGCGGAGTCAGACTCGAAGCCAAGCTCGGTTGCACGCCAGATTTCGGTTACGTGGTGCAGGCCGTAGGTATTGCCGTCCGTGTCGGTCAGGACAACGGCGTAAACCTTCTGGCCCTTCTCGATTTTGTCGCTTTCGACCTTCATTTCGTAGTCGGCGTGATGGCCGGGGGCCTTGAATTTGGCAATGGTTGCGGTAGCCTCGGACGCCGCACCGGTCGCCTTGCCGAACGACCACTTGCCGTCGGTCAGAGTCGCTTCCTTGTAGTAAGACGGGGTGTCGCTCAGGGCGTAGTAGGAGTAGCTTGCGCTTTCAAACAGCGCTTCCCTGCCGGTATAGGTGGTGATTTCATTCTTGCCTTTTTTGTTTACCGTGATTTTTACGGAGTCGCTGTCTGTTACCTGCTTGAAGCCGGAAAGGTCGCTCGTCTTTACACGAACCGGATAGGTAACGCCGGTAATATCCGTGCCGTCGGGATTGACATGATACGAACCGCCTGCCAGAGAACCGTTGCGGGTCTTATTCTTGGTCGCCGACGAAACTGCGTCAACGGCTGCGGCGTTCTCGCCAAGCTCGGCCTTATAGAACTCGTTATACGGGATATTCATCAGCACATAGGTATACTGGCTGTTGGACGAGTTGCTGCCGCCGGAGGACGAGCCGCCGCTCGAAGGAGCTGTGCCGACGGTTTCCGTCTTGCCGGATTCTACGGCCTTATCGCCTGCCTTGACACCGGAAACACCGCTGCCGGCTGTTACCTTGGCACCCTTGCTGGTGACGGTAACATTGTTCGCGTTGGCCTGTACGTTCGTTACCTTGCCGTCGCCCGTTACCTTGGAGCCTGCCGCAGATACGGTGACAGTGCCGACGGATGCGTTCTTTTCGACGGTCAGGGTAGCCTTATCGGTAACAGCAACATTGCTTACCGAGCCGGACAGGGACAGATCGGACTTCGCGGTCACAGTGCCGACGCTGCCGCCCGATACCGAGATTGCCGCCGCGCCGTTCGGGCTGCTGACCAGCACGCCCTTTCCGGCCGTGGTATTCTTGATGCCGACCGCGTCCGCACCGCCGCGGATAACGATGCGGCCGGTAACTTTGACGTTATCCAGCGACACCTTGTCCGCGCTGTCCGCGATGATGAGGTCGCCGTTGATGGTCATGCCGGAGAGCGACGCGCCACTCTCGCGGACGATCATGTTGCCCTCGACTGTCTTGCCGGAGACGCCCTCTGCGCCGACATAGGATGCCGCCATGCCGGTGATGACCTTGGCGAATTCCGCGCGAGTGATGTTATTCTTCAGGTTCAGCATTCCGTTCGCGCCGTTGACATAGCCGCCTGCGACCAGCGCCGCAACGCTCTCGGACGCCCACGAGGATACCGTGCCGCCGTCAACAAAGTCCTTCAGCGTAGCGCTGCCGCCGCCCTCGAGCGCAAAGGCGCGCGCCAGAACGGTGAACGCCTCCTCGCGGGTGATCGGTGCATCCGGGTTCAGCAGGCCATTCGCGCCCTGGAACGCGCCCATCTTGACTGCCTTGCCCATATCGCTGTAATACCATGCGCTCGGCAGTACATCTCTGTAGTCGTCCAAAGACGCCGTCTTAGCCGCGCCGAAGGCACGGGAGACGATCGCCGCCATCTGTGCGCGGGTCAGCAGACCCTTCGCGTCGATCATACCGTTCGAGCCATTCAGCAGGCCATCGTCGATCGCCTGCTCGAGCGACTTCGCGGACCAGTCGTTCGGGAAATCCCTGTACTGGCTCAGGTCGGCAGCAAAGGCATTGCTCGGCAGGAGCATCGCGCCTGCCAGCACCATTGCAATGGTGTTTTTACACTTCACTTTTCGGTTCCTCCTTTTGTTAGACAAAGCTAACCATCACGTCGAAAAATAGCATTTTTCCTCGCGCGTTTTTGCAACCCGAGGAAAAATGCTATGGTTAGCTTTTGCTAACATTATAAGCTGACCTTAGTCTACACCAGCGCTTTTTATTTGTCAACCGCACTTTTTCGCGAGATGAACCACGGTTTATCAAGATTTCGCAGCTTGACAAGTCTTTTTTGCCGTGATATGCTATTTTACAGTAAGCAAACGCTAACTTTCGGAGGATATTTGTTGATGAAGAAAAAAATCAAGGCGCTGCTGCTGCTCGGGCTTGTTTTTCTGGGCGGCTGCGGACAGGCTTCCGCCCCCTCGGTCTCGTCCGCTGGCACAGACTCCCAGTCGATCGACCTGTTCGCGATGGACACGGCCATGACGCTGACCGCCTACGGAGACCATGCCGGAGAGGCGCTGGAGGCGGCGAAGAGCGAGATCGAACGTCTGGACGCGCTGTTCTCGATCAGCAGCGAGAGCGGTGACATTTACGCACTCAACCGAGACCACTCGGCGACGCTGCACGAAGACACGCAGGCGCTGCTCAAGCGGGCGCTAGAGGTTTCTGACTCGACCGACGGCATTTTTGACTGCACGATCGAGCCGGTCATGGATGCCTGGGGATTTACCACACAAAACTATCGCGTGCCTTCGGCGGATGAGCTGCAGCAGATGCTCACTCATGTGGATTACAAGCAGGTGCAGCAGAACGGCAGTGACGTTTCCATTCCGGCGGATGTGCAGGTGGATCTGGGCGGTATTGCCAAGGGCTATACCTCGGACCGCATCATGCAGGTGCTCGCGGATGACGGAGTAACGAGCGGCATAGTTTCTCTCGGCGGCAACGTGCAGGCGCTCGGCTGCAAGCCGGACGGCAGCAAATGGCGTGTTGCTGTGCAGGACCCGAACGACGAAGGTGAAAACTTTGCGGTGGTGGAGATTGCGGATGAAGCGGTGATCACATCGGGCGGCTATCAGCGGTATTTTGAGGATAACGGCCGGACGTATCATCACATCATTGACCCGCGTACCGGCACACCGGCCGACAGCGGTGTGATCTCCTCGACCATCATCAGCCATGACGGCACGCTCGCGGACGGGCTCTCGACCTCGCTGTTCATCATGGGTGTGGATGATGCGCTTGATTACTGGCGGGCTCATAAGGAGGAATTCGATGCGATTTTGATGGATAAGGATGGTACGGTGTACGTCACCGAGGGCATCGCGGACCGCTGCTCGCTGCTCGAGAATCGGGAAATGCAGGTTGTTCACTAAATCGAAATATATATAATATTAGCCAAGGCTTGTCTCATGCACCGGGATAAGCCTTTCGCTATTATTATATATCATGTTATTCCTGTGAAATTATAATTTGATTACGCTCTCAACAATGGAATAAAGGCAGTTCAGATGAAATTTCTAAATTTCAGTTTTGAACGAGAATTCTATGTTCAGGAGTGAAAATTATGACAAACAAACAGGAAAAGATGATATGCAATAGCTTTGGTATCGCAAAGCTGAAAGCGTTTCAAAAGGATGTAATTACAGACTTACTCAATGGTAAAGATGTACTTGGCTTAGCTCGAACCTCTGAAGGCAAGTCGATCTGCTTTCTCTCGATGATTGCTATGCACCCAAACGATCTGCTGATTGGTATTCTCCCGACGGTTGCATTGATGCGGGACTTAGTGCAGCGCTGCGAGGACAGCAAAATCCGAGCGGGCTGCCTGTACAGCGGTAATGCGGAGAATACCAATATTATTGAAAGATTAAAGCATGGTAAACTCCAGGCGCTCTTTGTTGCACCGGAACGGCTGAATGATCCGCATCTTTGGAAGGCAATTCAGAAGAACAGGGTACACCTGGTCGTTGTAGACGAAGTGCATTGTCTGACGGAATGGGGCAGCGAATTCCGTCCAATGTATCGCAATATTGGTAAATTTATTAAGGATTTACCCTCATCCCCTGTTGTTGCTGCGTTCAGTGCAACCGTTATGCAGGAGGATATTCCATATATCACGAAAAGTCTGCGTATGAAAAATCCGACGGTACATATCGGCAAGCTCAAGCGTTCTAACCTTTCTCTGGAGAAGGTGTTCGTGAAAACGGAGGCAATTCGTTATGGGAAAGTCAAGAAAGCAATTCTAAAATATGCTGACAAGGGCAAAATCGTTATCTACTGCACCCGTGTCTGTGATGTGGAAGAGATACGCGATTACTTAATTGAAGATTGTGATATCGAGGCTGATGAGATTGCCATCTGCCACAGCAAATTATCCAACCGAGCGAAGCAGGAGCAGCGCTTTCGTTCCGGCAAGGCGCGTATTATGATTGCAACTTCTGCGTTCGGTATGGGCGTAAATATCCCGGATATTCGTCTGATTATCGTCTCTCAGCTGCCGTTCAGCGTAGCGGTATTCTATCAGATGGCAGGCAGAGCCGGGCGCGACAGAAAACGTGCAAAGGCGCTGCTGCTCTGGAATGACGCTGATTTTCAGATGAACCTTGACATCATCTCAAATACGGATGAACGCGCGATCGATGCCGTGAATGAGTTGTATGCGATCTGCGAGTCATCGGACGATTTGCATGACGCCGTAATCGGCTGTTTTGCGAAAGGCGGTGTGTGAAATGGATTTTCGTTATGGTATCCATACGATTGAATTATTCCACAGGCTGTCCAAAAAGAGCTTTAACAAGGTGTTTCAGCACCTGAAAAGCCTGAATTTCGGCAAACTCTACCCGGACGCGACATATCATTCTGACAAAGGCATCGAGAAGTATATCTGTACCTCGTACTGCGGTCATGGTGTTATACTTTATCTGTACAAGCAGAAGCGCAGCAAGAACAAAACAAGCAAAAATATCACCTGTTCTATCCGTTTCCGACTCAATCCGCACACTTTGCTGCACGGAAAATATTCACCCAAGGAGGTATTCCACGCGGAAGAAAAACAGCTCAACTCGCTCGACAAGGAAATGACCAAGCTGCTGCATAAAATCGGTCTGAACTGCGATTTTGAGCAGCTGACGCTTTCACGCATTGACTGCTGTCTGGACTACTTTCCCGATTCGCAGGACTGGGTTGACGAGGCGCTGCGCGTCGTTCGCCGCAGTCCATATATGAAGAAATACGAGCTGTGTACATTCGATAAAACTTTCTCCAATCATAAGAAAAAGAATGCACATTCGTGGCGGATTTGCTGCAAAACGACCGCATTGACGGTCTATGACAAGACATTTCAGCTGATGGAGGAGGAGTTGCTCGAGAACTACGATGCACCAATGCTGCGATTCGAGGTCTCCCGCTCGGGCGCGAAGTTCAAGCGCGGACTGTCTGAGCAGGTTAAGGGCATCAACAAGAAAATCCTGAAAACTGTCATGGACGAGTCCGAGGACACCATCCGTTCTTATATGGAAATGCTGCACGCAGACCTGCCGTTTGTGCGGTATTCGGACTGCATGGCAAAGGTTGAGACCGTGAAACATGCTTCAACTCGCAAAAATATGCGTCTGCTTGTCAAAAAGCTGTCCGACTGCAAATGTTATGCACAGGCTGTGTATAACAGTAAACTCACCGAAAATCAGCTGCGCACTGTGCGCAAGCAGTTCAAGGAGCTTGGCATTCAGCCGATTACATTGAAGGATAAATCAGAGATTGAAGAATTGAAATTTGTTCTGTAAATTGCGAAACCCATGCCTTTTCAATGGAATTGGCATGGGTTTTGATTATCTTTTTTGAAACGAAATCACTAACATAAATATAAGATGGCATGAATTGCGGTGAACTGTGATCTGTGCTGTCAAATCTTATATGTAAAAGGATGATTTTTATGAAGTATCTGGATTATCGCGGAATGAAAGAGTTTTATACCATCGACGAGGTCTGCCGACAGTTTGAAATCAGCAAGCAGGAGCTCAAACACTGCGCGGACAAGTACAGCATTCAGCCGCAGGAGGATCAGTACGGCAACTGGGGATTCCGCAAGGTTCTGGTGCGAGAGCTGCACAATTTTATCTACAAGGAGCAGTATAATCAGCCTCGCACTTTGCCGCAGTCCGATTCGAGGAAGGACCCGTGGGCATGAAAAATGACGAAATTCTGACCGTCAAGGAAACGGCTGCCCTGCTCAAAACAACGCGCCAGCAGGTCCGCAAGATGATCGCCAACGAAGAACTCCCAGCCGTAAAGGTCGGCCGGGAGTGGAGAGTGCTCAAAGCGGGGATTATGGAGTTTTTTGAGCAGAATATCTGAGTTGCTATCTTAATGAATATGAAACGATGGAATGCCAGTTAGCATACCTGATACAGACGCTTGAACGTGATAATGGCTTGTTCTCGAGAGTAATTGCCTTTAGGAGTAAAGACACCACTTGAGGTACCGTTCATAACACGTGCATTTCCGGTCTGGCATGCAGTGATGAACTGCACGCCTTCTTTTGCCCAATTCGATACATGTGACATATCGTTAAAGGTGATACTGGTGCTGTTGGGCACGATTAGTCCAAGTACCTTAGCTGTTTTCATCAGCATAGTAGCAGCATGTTCTCGGGTGATTCGATTATTAGGACCGAATTTACCGTTTCCATAACCATTGACAATACCTAGTGCATTGATAACAGCAACATCGGCATCATCACAATCGGAAAATGCGTTATAATTTACGGATACATTCTGTTCCTGTGTTAGAGCCAAAATATTTTTTCCGGTTTTTTGTTCCAGCATATTTACGGCCAGATGACAGAATTCCTGTCGTGTGATGGACTGTTGATATTTATCTGCCAAGTTATCAGGAACAAGCTGTAAATTGAGGGCTTCGTTTACTTCGGCCTGTGCCCAGGTGGAAGGCTTGCCGTAAATGCGTTCAGGCAGCTTAATATTTTCTACATTATCTATCAGTTCATCGCCGTCCCATCTGAGTACGGTGCCATCGCTTTTCAAGGCGCTGCAGCATAAATATTCAGCTGATATGGAAACTACATGATCAGCGATTTTACGAGGCAGATTGCCTCCTTCTACTTCGTGTCCGTTGACGGCACCCCATCTGTAAACATCGCCGTTGTTCGTTAACGCTAGAGCAAAATCTTTACCGGCACAGACAGATTTCACATTTGACATGATCTGAACAGGAGTGACGGAGCTGTTGTAAGTTCCGTTGCCTAACTGACCAAGGTTATTATCACCCCAGCTCCATAAGTTGTAGTCATCCTTGACTGCAACAAAGAAGGTGTCGCCGCCAGAGGCTGCAATAACATGATCCATTACCTTGGTCGGTGTACTGCCATAGCAAACGCCATCGGGAGCTTCGCCATAATTTTTGTTTCCATTTCCCCATATCCATAATGAACCATCGGTTTTAATTGCCATAGAACTAATGGAACACGCGACGGCATCTTGAACATCGGTCATTAAAAGCGTTGGTGTTTGGGTATTGTATAGATTTGAGAGCTGGTTGCTGCTGTTATCTCTCCAACCCCAAAGGGTATTATCTGTTTTCACTGCCAGCATATGTACTGTACCACAGCTGACAGATACGATATCTGATAGGATTTTCTGGGGATATGCAGTAGAATCGCTGCGTCCAAGCTGATAATATTCATTATTGCCCCAGGTTAAAAGTGAACCATCCTTAAGAATAACAGCATAAGCCGCCATATAACTTGGTTCATCAGTCGTTGCGATTGACATAGCTCCCGAGATATCATCTACAGTATCAAACGGAGAAATGTAGTTTGGAATCCGAACGGTGTCATCCTGATTGATATACATCAGGCATCCAGCCATCGTGCGAGTCTGTCGGTTGGCAAAAGCACAATCTGCTGCCTGCGCAGTGGCCAACATACTGCATGCAGCTAATGTTCCGCATAAAAGTCGTTTCATTTTATGAAGCCTCCTAAGATGACAGTTATTCATATCGGGCGATAATCTGTTCGGGCGTTAATGCCTCGGACAGATCTCTTGTATCAACCAGCGTTGCGACATTAGAAAAAGTACGTTCCCACCAGAACATGTCCGTAGTCAATGTGCTGCCATCAATGGTGCATGTCAGATGTTTTCCGTTCAAAGATTGCTCACCTGGATCGTCGTAAGAGTAATTGGGAAAATCTGTTCGCGCAATACCGGTTACCTGGATTGCAGCTCCATAATCATCGGCCCAACTGGTTTGAAAATTGCTGTCATCACAATTCACACCAGTAGAAAATACAAAGTATTTGTTATATTCAGTACGTAAAATATCGACGTTGGTAATTTGACCATCCGTAATGGTGACGGAAAAGAGTCCAGGATGTTCATCAGCGTCTGAATAGGCATTTAGCCGTTCGGCGGAATACAAACGCCATTCGTTTTTACCTTCCGGCATTGTCGTATTATCATCGAAGCACATTCCGTAATAAGACCAACCAACGTAGTCACGATACATCATTTCTTCATCTGTGGATTCTCCATCAAACGTATCAGGAACATATTGCAGAATATATAAGGTATTGGTGGCTTGGGTATCTAATCCATCTGCGGGACCAACAGCGTCAGCATAGCGGTAAAATGCCATCGGTACATCTTGAGGTATATAGGTATAATCTTTATATTCAGATGGTATATCATTAGTATTCAGATAGTATTCTTCTAATTTGAATTTATCTGCGGATGCGTCTACTGGAAATTCCAGTGGATTGTTAATCAGATTGATTTCAGACATCATTTCCGCAACGCGAGGTTTGCCTGCCGGTTTTGAGGTATAGTTGTCAAGTGTGCAGTCTTCCATGATCCAACCGCCCTGCGAATAGAGTTTATACACTGCACTGCCGCTGCCAGTATACTTGTGGATGCCATTAGAAGCGGTAAAATCAAACCAAACGCTATCGTAGCCTGTATCTTCCTTGGTATTACGTTTTTCGATTGTTAATGTGTTGATTTCATATGGTAAACACTGATTGGTGTCATCAGCACTTTTGTAACTTTGGAGCCATTGAGTAGAAATATCATACTTATCGGAGAGTAAATCTTCCATAATCGTATTTTCGTCAGGCAGTTTTGGGCTTCCGCAAGCTGACAGAGATAAGATGATTGTACCAAGCATGATGCCGCAAAGAACCTTCTTCATAAATGTCCCTCATTTCGTGATATTTGTGTGGCGTTATGCTATCTATAGACATTATTATACAATACCTATAGCCATTTGCGCAATACTAATTGTCAAGATAACCTAGTATCAAAGGGCAGGTGACGATGATGTATTGCGAAGTCAATGTAGGCGAGCGAATTCGATATTTCCGAAATTTACGCGGCTGGAGCCAGGAAGCACTGGCCTTGCAGGCAGAGATCAACCCGGCTTTTCTCGGACATCTGGAGCGCGGACTCAAAAGTCCGACGATAAAAACACTGGAAAAGATCGTGCGGGCGCTCGACATTTCACTGGCGGAGCTGTTCGCCGATCCGCAGCCGGTGGATAACGCGAAAGATGCCGTCATCGCACAGGTGTGTGACCAGATCCGTGACCTCCCACTTGAAAGCATCGAGCGTATCAATGTCATCGTACGGAATGTTCTGGCGATTGAGAAGTAATTTACAGGTATATTATAGCAAATGAGGTGGACAACGATTGTCCACCTTTGATTTTATATAAAAAGATAGAGGAGTCTGCATACCGCAGACTCCTCCGTGAAAAAGAGAGAGATGGATAGTGTCAAAAATTACTTAGCAGCCAGACGGCGAGCCTTAGCAGCCATGCGCTCACGAGTAACGTCGAGCAGTACGGCGCCGATGATAACCAGGCCGAGTACGAGGTTCTGTACTGCCGAAGAAACGGACAGCAGCGAGAAGCCGTTACGCAGAACAGCGATGATCAGCGCGCCGAGCATGGTACCAACCATGGTGCCCTTGCCGCCCATGAAGGATGCGCCGCCGATGATGCAGGCTGCGATTGCGTCGGTATCGTACGGCTGGATAGCGTTAACGCCGTTGCAGATACCGGAACGACCGATGGAAACGATACCAGCCAGAGCTGCCATGAAACCGGACAGGGTGTAGCAGAAGGTCAGCACGTTAGCGGAGTTGATACCGGACAGACGAGCTGCTTCCGGGTTGCCGCCTACACAGTAGATGGAACGGCCCAGAGCGGTCTTGGTCAGCAGGATGTGCATGATAACGTAGATGACAAGTACTACGATAAAGGATACCGGGAAGCCGGCTACGGTCGAAGAACCGAGCCACATAACAGCATCATTACCGGAGAAGGATACCATCTGAGAGTTGGTGATGATCAG
>NZ_QUJR01000015.1:0-769 GCF_003480945.1 Butyricicoccus sp. AM27-36 | reverse complement strand
CATCTGAGAGTTGGTGATGATCAGCGCACCGCCCCACAGTACGTTCTTCATACCGAGGGTAGATACGAACGGATGCGGCAGGTGCAGACGGGTAAGAAGCATACCGTTGATCCAGCCGATCAGGGTGCCGCCAACGATGGCAACAACCAGCAGCAGAACCGGATTGTTCATGCCCTTGTTAACCAGCATACCTGCAAGGCAGGCAGCGAACGTTGCGTTCGCACCTACGGACAGGTCGATGCCGGCAGTGATCAGGCAGAGCAGCATACCGGTGGATACCAGTGCATTGAACGAGGTCTGCTTGAGAACAGACATCATGTTGGAATACTTAAAGAAGTTCGGCGAAGCGATCGCCAGAACTACACAAAGGATTACCAGTGCGCCAAAAGTACCAGCATAAGACATCAAACTGCTGGATTTCTTCGATTTAGTCATCTAATTTACCTCCCCAAGCTGCCTTCATAAGGTCTTCCTGATTGAAATGTTCGCTGTCACGGTCTACCTCGGCCATTACTTCGCCGCCGCGCATTACGATTACGCGGTCGGACATGCCGAGGATCTCAGGCATTTCCGAAGATACCATGATAACGCACTTGCCCTGCTTGACAAGGCTGTTCATTACGTTGTAAACCTCGACCTTTGCGCCGACGTCGATACCACGGGTCGGTTCGTCAAAGATAAAGATCTCTGCATCCGTGTTGACCCACTTGCCGATTACGACCTTCTGCTGGTTACCACCGGACAGCTGGCCTACGATCTCGTCGATCGA
>NZ_QUJR01000014.1:0-23295 GCF_003480945.1 Butyricicoccus sp. AM27-36 | reverse complement strand
AGCGTGTTGACCGAGTCGTTGGACAGGATGCCGAGGTTCAACACGTTGATGGTGATGCCCTCGTCGATCATCTCGGTGATGAGACCGGACGCCTGCGACACCGACCGCGCCAGCCGGTCGAGCCTGGTAACGATGAGCACATCGCCGCGCCGCAGCTGCGCCCGCAGCCTGTCCCATTCCGGTCGGTCCATCTTGGTGCCGGTGAACGTGTCCGTGTAGATTTTTTCCGCGCCCGCCGCCGTCAGCGCCGCCTGCTGCGCGTCCAGACTGTTGCCGTCGCGCGCCTGCGTTTTGGTGGATACTCTCGCGTAGCCGAATATCATGCCAATCCCTCCGTTTTCACGGTTTTGACACCGCGAGTTTTGAATATAGGTTTTGATACCCATATTATAGCTTATGCCACCGGGTTTTGCAACCGGTGGCAATACTTGAAGGTTTTGAGACAGACCGGCACCAACTCGTGCTCCTGCGGGGGACAGCAACTCGAGCACGATATGATCATACAGCGCACACAGGAGGACAAGGCCGTCGCGCGCGCCACCGACCCCGATTCCCGTGAGAACCGCCCACTTAAGTTCGACACCGAACAGCTCGACTACACAATGGCGCTGCTCAGGACTGTTCCTACGCACAGGTCGTTAAGCTGGCTGGTATCCGTAAGTCTACACTCATTCGGGCAAGGAACAGGAGAAAGGAAAAATAAAGGCGTAGCTTTATAGATTATGACTTTATTTCCAAAGCAGCGCAGCATACAGTCTTTCCGTATGCTGCGCTGCTTTAATATGGTCTCCCTTGGGCAATACCACTGTCCCGTAGCGGTACGATTGGGAACGTTGGAGCGTCAGACCCGATCGTTTTTCCAAAGAGAAATGAGATTTAACGAAGTAGCCCTGAACTGCAGATTATTCCCACAGATCCTTAGTCTTCGCGTTGTTATATACTTTATTATAACTGAAGAAATCAACGTTTTAGTGTTTCGGCACGTTTACAGCAGCTTTAACTGCCGTATGCCCTATGTTGTAGCCAAGACATGTGATATCCATGCTGAGCGGATCGTCCTTGATAATCTGTACAACGCTCATCACCACATCGTCGTTGGAGGAGAGAACAACGTCGATGTCATCCGGATGCATCTGTATTACGGATTCTATGGAGACTATTGCTTTTTCGGTCAGATTATTGCGGCACTGCATTCAACACTATTGGCTTTAACGTCTGACATAATTCTGCTGAAGTCATTGGTCAGCATTGCACTTGCTAGAGTCCTTGCTTAAAGATTTTTGCTTGATTTTATCAGATACCTGCGGTTTTCTTGATATACTCGCGTGCCATCTTGGCATACTCGAGCGGATTTGCCTTTGCCGGGTCCTGCTCGGCCTCTACGATGAACCAGCCCTCGTAGTGTGCATCGTGCAGAGCCTTGAATACGCCCGGATAGTCGACGCAGCCGTCACCCGGAATGGTGAAGCAGCCCTCGAGAACCGCCTTGCGGAACTTGAAGCCCTCGGCGTAAGCCTTTTCCATCATGTCGGGACGGATGTCCTTGAGGTGAACATGGCCGATACGCGGGCCGAACTCCTTGGCTGCCTTGACGGCGTCCTCCTTGGAGAAGGTGAAGTGGCCGGTGTCGAAGCAGAGGTAAACATAGCGCGGATCGGTGTTGTCCATCAGGCGCTTGGTTTCCTCGAAGGTCTGTACAACCGTTGCCATATGGTGATGGAAGCACAGCTTGAAGCCGCGGTCAGCAGCAATCTTGCCCAGCTTGTTCAGGCCGTCGCACAGCTTATCCCACTCTTCGTCGGTGGCGATCGGCTTGTTGTCACCGAACATCGAGCACTCCTCTGCGAACAGGCAGCGGGTCAGCTCGCATACGTTGATGCGGCTTGCACCGACAGCCTCGAGGAAGTCCAGCTGCTCGATAAATGCCTTTTCGTTCTCCTCGTAGGGGGTCGAGCACAGGAAGCTCGAGAACCACTGGGATGCAATCTTGATGCCGCGCAGGTCGAGCGCCTTGTTCAGTACGGCCGGGTCGGTCGGGAACTTGCCGCCGACCTCGGTGCCCTGAAAGCCTGCCAGAGCCGCTTCGGAAACCATCTGCTCGAAGGTCAGCTCGCCGCCGAGCTGCGGCATGTCGTCATTCGTCCAGCCGATCGGCGCAATGCCGAGTTTTACATTATTAAACATAGCCTTGAACCTCCCTTAGCACTTTTCCCAAGTGCCCGACTTAACGGATTTGAGCACTGCGTTGATAATGCCGTCAACCTTAGCGCCCATCTCGAAGTTGCAGATGTACTCGCCGCCGTGCATAGCCTGCATGAGTGCGTGAGCCTGCAGGGTCTTCATATCGTCGAATGCGATTGCGATGCCGCCTGCCGGCTGGAAGTACTTGAAGCCCTTGTGCTGCGGGTTGAGCAGTACGGTGCGGAAGCCGCAGTCACGGCCATTGTCCTTGTCAGCGTCAGCCTTGAAGTAAACCTGAACCTCGCACATGCGCTCCAGATCGTATACTACCGAGCCCTCGGTGCCCTGAATCTCGTAATAGAAGTAGTTCTTGCGGCCGGTTGCAACACGGGAGGACGAGAAGTCACCAATTGCACCGTTTTCATACTTAACGAGGAAGGTGATGAGGTCGTCGTTCTCAACCTTGCCCATCTCAGTGCTGCCTGCCTTGACCGGACGCTCCGGAATAACGATGGACTGTACGCCGAGCACCTCGCTCATGTCGCCCATGATCATCTGGGAAACGCTCAGCAGATGGCTGCACAGGTCGCCGAGTGCGCCCGAGCCTGCCAGCTTGTTGATGTGACGCCATGCGATCGGAATGGACGGATCGAGCAGCATGTCCTGATCGTAGGTTTGTACGCGCATGATCTTGCCCAGCTTGCCGGACTTGACGAGCTCTGCAACGTACTGGTTTGCCGGGTTCATGATGTTGGAGAAACCGCAGTAGTTGACTACGCCCTTTTCCTTGGCCAGATCAGCCAGCTCGCGGGACTGCTCAGCAGACAGAGACAGCGGCTTCTCGCAGAAAACATGCTTGCCGTGCTCCAGAGCAGCCTTTGCCATCTCGTAGTGCATGCAGTTCGGGGTTGCAACGTCAACTAGGTCGATTTCGGGATCGGTGACAACGTCCATCCAGTTGGTGGTGTAGCGGTTGTAGCCCATGTTCTTCGCGAACTTTGCTACTGCATCCTCGCTGACGTCGCTTACCAGCTCAAATACCGGCATATCATCGCCGAAGATCATGCGTGCGTTGTGGAATGCGGTGGTGTGGGCCTTGCCCATCCAGCCAGCGCCGATCAGACCGATTTTAATTTCCTTGCTCATAAGTATCTTCTCCTTTTGAACGATCGGAAGGTTTCTTGCCTTTCTGTTGTGCCTATGATATCATAAGAGACGAAAGCTGTCACGTGTAATGCGTGCACAAAATATGCAATTTTTGCTCTGACATTAGGGGTGCTGTTATGGATATTCGTCAGCAGGGTGTTATTCGATTTGAACCCGGTATCATAGAAAAAGAAGGGATCTATTTTCATACTGCTTCGGCTTTTGCGCAGCAGCACCTGTTTTATGGTCTCTGGGGTGCACGTTATCTTTGCAGTGCGCCGTACAGCGTGCGCAGAAAACATTTAAACGCATTTTTGATGTTTTACATTCATTCGGGTGAAATGCAGTTCACATATCGGGATCAGACATTCACAGCAAGCGCCGATGATATCGTGCTCATCGACTGCAATTTTCCGCACCACTACTATACAAAGAGAGAGGCGCAGTTCAGCTGGTTTCATTTTCACGGCAATGCCTCACAGGCGTACTGCGATCTTCTGTGGAAGAACAACGGTGCGCTGTTCAGCAAGCAGTATGGCTTGGAGAAGGACTTTCAAAAGATCATGCAGATGCTGCCACTCGATGCCAATGCAGACGATCGCATGTCGGTCGTCATTCACCATATACTTTCCTCGCTGAATACCCAAGGGCACGCGGCACACAACGTTTCGCCGCAGATACAGGCGGCAAAGGACTGGATGGACGAGCATTTTCATGAAAATATTCAAATAGAAGAAGTTGCTGCGCAGGTATCGCTTAGCCGGTTCTACTTTTCTCGCCGATTTCGCGAGGAAACCGGTTTATCGCCGCATGAGTATCTGCTCAATCTGCGGCTATCCTATGCAAAACTACAGCTTTCAGAATCGGATGACAGCATAGAAGAGATTGCTTATGACTGTGCGTTTTGCTCTGCTTCTAATCTGATTCGTGCATTTAAGAAAAGTACCGGTCTTACACCGTATCAGTTTCGAAAAACCGTATTCATTACAACGCATTGACAGAATAATATGAGAAAAGCATAGCTTGAACCATGTTTTTTCTGTGTTTCCGCCACTTTTGGACATATATTATAGATGTAGAAGCTCCTGGGATATTCTCAGGAGCTTACTTTTTGCCGAAAGGAGCAATCAAAGATGTTCAACAATCAAAAATTCCTGACGCGCGGGATAGAAAGCGAGATTCCCGCATGGCTTGTTCATCTTATGTGGCACATGGTCTTGACGATGGAGATTGAGGAAAAAGACTACCTGCAGGTATTCAAGCTGACAAAAACGCCGACCAGTCAGCATATCGTCCATAAGCAGGAGCAGCCGCCGTACCGATACAAGCTCGATGTATCGTGTGACAATGCTGTAGATACGAAGGTGTTCGTCATCGACGATTTGACGCATTCTACTATGCTGTTTTCCGAAGAATATTAAGATTTACTATACGAAACGGAGGAACAGACAATGAAAGAAACAAGAATTTGTGCAAACTGCGGTGCAGAGCATCCAATTGACCAGATGTTTGAAGTGGAAGGCGATTGGCTCTGCGAGGATTGCGCCGACCGACTGACCGTAATCTGTGACCACTGTGCCGAGCGGGTCTACGAGGAAAATGCCGTCGAGGATGACACGCACACGCTTTGCGACCACTGCTTTGATGAATACTACGTCCGCTGCGAAGACTGCAACCGCATTATTCATCGTGACCGCGCGTATTGGGATAATGACGACAACGCCTACTGCGCATCCTGCTGGGATGAGCATTGTAACATTATACACGAGTACAATTACACACCGGATCTTGTGTTTCATGGCAAGGGCCTGCGGCATTTCGGCGTGGAGCTCGAAATCGATGACGGCGGTACGGTAAACAGCAACGCACAAAAGCTGCTCGACATTGCGAACAAGGACGCTGAAAATCTCTACATCAAAACGGACGGCAGTCTGGATGAGGGTCTTAAGCTCGTCACACACCCGATGACGCTCGAATACCATTTGAACGAAATGCCGTGGGCGGAGGTGTTGCACAAGGCGCAGAGCATGGGCTATCTCAGCCATGCGGCCGGGACTTGCGGCCTGCACGTTCATATCTCCCGCCTTGCGTTCGGCTGTACTTATGAGCAGCAGGAAGCCGCGATTGCCCGCCTGCTGTATTTCGTCGAGAAATTCTGGGCGGAGCTACTGCGGTTCAGCCGCCGCACCCAGTCGCAGATGAACCGCTGGGCGGCACGGTACGGCATCCGCCTCACCCCGTCCGAACAAATGAACCACGCGAAGAATTCCTGCGCTGGGCGCTACACGGCGGTCAACCTCACGAATGCAGATACGGTAGAAATCCGCATGTTCCGCGGCACTTTGAAACTGAATACCCTCAAAGCCACCTTGCAGATGGTCAATCATCTCGTCGAGGTGGCTGTTTCTATGTCCGACAGTCAAGTGCAGGATATGAGCTGGTTCGATTTCCTTGATGACATCACCGAACCGGAGCTTATCCAGTATTTGAAAGAGCGTCGCTTGTATGTCAACGAACCCGTAAACACTTCGGAGGAGGAGTAATATGTGCAGTCTTTTCGGCTTAATTGATTTTAAGGAGTGCCTCAGCACCCATACGAAGAACAAAATCCTGAACACTCTCGCAAGAGAGTGTCAAGTTCGCGGCACGGATGCGACCGGCATCGCATATAACTTCAACGACCGCCTTCGGATCTACAAACGTCCACTTCCCGCTCGGAAAATGAAGATTCACATTCCGCACGGCGTAAACGTCGTGATGGGTCACACTCGCATGACCACACAGGGTAATGCGCAGTTTAACCAGAATAACCACCCGTTCCTTGGTCATGTTGCCGGAAACAGTTTTGCTCTCGCACACAACGGAGTGCTGTGGAACGACAAAGAGTTACGAATGGAAGAAAGTCTGCCAATGACGAGTGTTGAGACGGACAGCTACGTTGCCGTTCAGCTTCTCGAACAGCAGAAAACCCTCGACTTTGACAGCCTGAAAACTATGGCTGAGAAGGTCGAGGGTTCTTTCGTGTTTACCGTTCTGGATAAGGACAATTCCATCTGGTTCGTGGTCGGAGACAATCCGCTTTGCGTTATGTTCTATGATGGCTTTCTGATTTACGCCTCGATGCAGGAAATTCTGTGTAAGACAATCAAAAAGCTGCGGCTGAAAGCGCCCACCGATATTCTGGAGCCAAAGGAGGGCGAGATATTGAAGATTGACCGAGCAGACCGTATCACTACAGGCACCTTCACGCCGCACACGACATTCGAGCACTGGTGGCGCAAGTACCCGTTCTACCGCAGCTACTACGAGGACACACCGGCCAGTTATGACGATCTGTTCAGCGTGGCGAAGGCATTCGGCGTAACCGCTGACGAAGTGCAGGCACTCTTGGATTACGGCTGCTCCGAGGAAGAAATCGAGGAAATGCTGTATGATCCTACTCTGTTGCACGAAATGACCGGAGAACTGCTCTACGCGTATTAAGGAAAGGAGATGTTGCTTATGATTCCGCTCGGTCCAATCTTCCAAGCCGTTGGCGCTGTTGTTGATTTAATCATTGAAGCTGTCGAAAACTTTTCTGACAACTGAAACGAGGTGAGAAGATGAACGCAGGAAAAGTCATTCTCGGTGCGCTGACTATTATCGGTCTGCTGGCCGACATCATCGACGATGATTGAACACAAAAATACCGACTCATCAAGAGCCGGTATTTTTTGAGCATGTCAATAGGGTATACCCATCTGAAACAACGAGAAATTATGTCAATAGGGTTGTTTTCGGGCTTTTGCAATATGTAAAAACGAACGGCTGCCCTATTGACATAAATGATGTTTCAAAGGTATTTCGCATTGATCTTATGCAGGCAATCCTGTAAAGTTGCGCTGCCGTTATAGATGGCAAGGCACATTGCGCGTATTTCATCGGTCATCTCCAATCCTTCCATGCGGCAGGACATGGCAATGTTATCGAGGATTTCGGTAATGTCGGTCTGCTGTTTATTTGGCATAGTAATCACTTCCTGCTGTTAGGTTACCATAATTATCATTATAGAGAAAGAGGAAAAGAAATGAAAATAGGTTACATCCGCGTCAGCACCGAGGAACAGAACACAGCTCGACAGGAAGTTCTGCTGCGCGAGCTCGGCGTTGACGAGATTTTCATCGACAAAGCAAGCGGCAAAAATGCCGACCGGCCGGAACTTACCCGTATGATGAACTACGTCCGGCGCGGTGATACCGTGATTGTTGAGTCAATCAGCCGTTTCGCTCGCAATACCCGCGACCTGCTCGACCTCGTGGAACGGCTGACTGAGAAGCAGGTGGAATTTGTCTGCCGCAAGGAGGCCATCGACACAACCACGCCAACAGGAAAATTTATGCTCACCGTATTTGCAGCAGTCGCAGAGTTGGAACGCGAGTATATTCTCCAGCGCCAGCGCGAGGGTATCGCCATCGCCAAGGAACAGGGCAAGTACACCGGCCGTAAGCCAATGCCCCTGCCAGACAACTTCGAGCGGGTGGTTTCCCGATGGCGTGCCGGGGAAATCACCGCCATGGAAGCCATGCGGCAGACCGGGTTCAAGCCCAACACCTTCTACCGCCGGTGCTCGACAAAGAAACCTCTTGCGCCCCAACAGGATAAACCTATATAATATAGTAAAAGGCAGGTGAGCAGTATGAACGATATTCTCGAAATCACACCCGGTATTCCGTTGATGCTATCCAGTACCAGCAAGGGCGACGCAATGAAATGGTATCAGCCGGAAACAAATTGCTATCTGAAAGCGAATCGCGTCGATCATGGGCGTGAATATCAGGATGCCATTGCAGAGGTCATTGCTTCGCGTGTTGGTGAACTGCTGCATATTCCTGTCGTGCAATATCAGCTATGCCATATTCGGATAGACGATGAAAAACTTCTGCTTGGTACGATCTCACACAACTTCTGTCATAAGAACGAGAGTTTTATTTCGTTTGAGACCATGGTGGAAAGTTCAGATGAGCCAATTCAATGGGCTGTTTCGGCCAAAGATAACTATGAGCTTGTCATCGCCCTGTTTTATAAATTGACTGGACTGGATGCGCGAGACTATCTGAACACCATGCTGCTGTTTGACTTCCTGATCTGCAATGAGGATCGTCATTTGAATAATTTTGGCGTTCTCAAGGACGAAACAGATGGTTCATACCGTTTTCCGCCGTTGTTTGACAGCGGTTATGCACTTGGCTTCATGCAGGCGGAGCGTCGGCCGGTCGAACAATATCTGTACTCCTGCAAAGCCAAACCGTTCTCTACGAGCTTTTCCAAACAGCTGCATCTGATAAAACAGCTTCCGAGCGGGATTGTCCTGCCGGACAGCATTCCGGATACTGTATTCGATGGTCTGCCGCTGTCTGCACAGATGCACGACTATTGCAGTACGATTTTGCAGATAAGATTGCAGCAGTTAAAGGAGTATTTTGCATGAAACCTGTTGATTTCACAATCTATTGGAAAGAAACTCCCGTTGTGCAGGTCTGCTATGATGCAATGAAACAGCCGCAGTTTACCGTGCTCGATCATTCCCATCTGCCTGTTTTGCTGTTCGGCATGGATGGCAAGGCCGTGCCGACAGCCGCGCGGCTGGATAAATTCTTCGCTGATCGGTGTTTCCCGTCAACAAGGCAGAATGCCAAAGAGCTGCTCGCCATCGCCGGACTGACGCTCTACCAGCCCAAGCTGATCTGCCGCAAGACACACGGCATTGTCGCTCATGACCACTACTGGATCCGCTACGCAGATGATCCATCTGACCTCAGCCATGCTTCTCTGATGCAGGAGATGAGCAAGGCGGTAAAGACCGTCAGCGACAACAATTAAACGAAATAGGACCAAACAGGGCCGTCGGATTGCTCATGTATATCCGGCGGTTTTGTCTGTTAAAATACACTGTTTTTTCTTCTTCCTTTGCTAAATATCTGGGGTATCTGGGGTTTTCACCCAGATACCCCAGATTTTTATTATAGTCCTTATTCTTTTTCCTTCGCAGAAGTGGATTTTGCTTCCGCTAGAGAGGCTTCCTTTTGCTTCGCCGCTATCTGTCTCTTAATCCGTTGTACGTCCGCGTCGATGTCCTTTATTTCTTTCTCCAGCTCGATTTGGCATTGCCGTATCGCACAATGGCGCAACAGCGCAACAGCGTAGTGCCCGATGACATCAAAGGATCGCGCAAGCAGGAATTGGTAGATGGCTACCCATGCGCCCGGCATATGCTCCGCATAATACCGCAGCAGTTCATACCGCTTCTCCTTCTCTGGATAGTATTTTTGAGCGCGTTCTTCCATGCACTCTTTGCTGTTTGGTGCATGGGTAATGTGCTCTTTTACAAAGTCATATGCCACCTGTACGGTCAATGGGCCTTCCAGCGCTTTCTGCAGTTGTCTCGGCATATCTTCAGCACGTGTTATAACATCGTCTACCTCGCCCATCTGTCCGTAAAGTACTTCCATCTTCCAATATTGCATTTCCATCGTTTTATTGAATCGGATTATGAAATCATTCGCTATGCCATTATGAACCCGTCCTGACATTGCATCCAGCAGCGTATCATCCACAACATTGTAAATTATCCTGACTGTCTCGAAATACCGTTCAAAAATACGATCTGCTTCTTTCGTCCCGTTTGGCTTTGCATCTACTCCAAAGAAGTCATAGACCGTCCTCTGCTTTTTCACTCTATTACCATCTATCAACTTGCTGTAAAGAATATCATGCCAGTATCGAACCCTCTTTGTGGAGGTGTCATACCAGATCTTTGCTGACAGCATCTGACGAACGAAATCAATGACCTCTGCCAGCTCCCTTCCGTGCTCTGCGAAAGAGGCTTCGATCACTTCGCGTGTATACTTCTTAGGCCATTCGATATAGGAACTTATCTTATTACGCAGAAGTTGACCGTCATCCATCCCTAAGTTATAGAACTCAATCAAATCCTGGGCCAAATTCACGGTTCGACAACGCGGCACAACAAATTCTTCCTTCATAGCTTCGAAGAACCCTGTCGGCGAATCGGCAATACGGGACAGCGGTATAGAAACAGTCCGCAGATGCATTGCTAGAAATTCTGCTATGTCCGCACAGAGCAATCTACTCTTTTGTGCAAAATCTTGTATTTATTGATCGACTCATCCCATGCCGGCAGCTCCAGATGCGGATTGACGAGCTTGCTCTTCGCCGGACTTTTCCGATATACGTTAAGTTGAATAATGTCACTGCTGAGCACCGCCGGTAAAATCGGATAAACGGCGTAGTCTGACAGCGCCAGATCTGCCAAACGGCATTTGCCTATTTTCTTTGGAATTTTGAAGATCTTAGAAACGCCTTTCCTGAAAAACTGCGTGTAGTTATTCAGAACGTCTTTCAGTCTGTTCTCAAACTCAGTTTTTTCGTCAGGACATATTGTTATATTCTGTTGGGTTCGTTTCAGGTTAAACTTCTGCCGTTTATAGAGATATCGCCGCCGCCAAAGCGTTTCCTCTTCATAGTACATTAGACTGTCCAGCCACTTCAGCTCTCGTTTCTCTGTCTTCCCCTCTTTGTCAGAGTCGCGCACACACAGCAACAGAACAAGGGCAACCTGTAGCTGTCCCAGTTCTTCGTCTGAAATTTCTTGGTTCCGTGTTTCCTCCATAATCTTAAGCAATGTCAAAATTGCGTCTTTATATGAGGAAAATCTGTATTTTTTAACATACTCCTTTGTGTGGTTTATGATTTGTTTTTTCCATATATCCACATCATTTTCGTCGATTTTTCGACTAATTTCAAGCATATTAATATCTCTCATATGGTTACTCTCTAGTTAAATCAACCTTATATTGGTAATATTCTGGTTGAATATTAGATTTATCATAAAAACGCTTTGTTTATCCACAGTATCTACAGATGACAGCCCTATAAAATCATGATAATCTATTGTTGTTGAAAAAGCAATACTTGCTTTATAAAGTATTTTCATTACTTTTTCACACGTAAACCGGTTTGCTGATGTTGGGGACGCCAAATGTCAAAAATCCAAATTATGAAGGAGGTACGGCTCATGGAGATCCGTCGTCCGGAGCACCCGCTCGTCTATATGAAGTGCGTCAAGCCCTACGGCCGCAAACATGGCCGCAAACGTAGCAAGCGCGATTCCGAGGCTGCACCGCAGCTGACAGTCAACGTTCTGCTGCTCCCATCCCGTCATCAGCCTTCCGCCCCGGTTCTGACCGAGGCAGACGGCGCCACCATTATCGACATTACCAATTCTGAGGAGGATTAACCCATGGCAAACCATATCAATCGTTCTAAAGACCCCGAAGTGATCGTCAATACTATTATCCAGTCCTGTGATACTGAGCAGATTCAGGTATGCGTCATGCGCGTCCCGCTTTCTAGCTCGTCCGATGAAAGCGAACCGATGAGCGTAGAGCGTCGTATGATCTCCGACGAGGAACTTGCAGATTCTAAGCGTCTGCACAACCAGATTGCCTCTGTGAAGACGCAGATGTACGACCCGGAAACCGGCTGCGTATACGAGCGCTGCGAGAAGTCTCCTGTTGGTGCAGATCCGTTTTATGATCTCGCCGTTCACCTTTCCACTATCTTTTCGGAAGGCATCGAGGAGGACTGCGATCATGAGTAAGAAGAACAACACACTCTCTGTATACGCTGAAATCAGCAGGATCTACCACGATCCTGCTGCCAGCTCCCTCGTATCGCCTCTCGTGCAGATTAATGTTCTGTTCGATAACGGCAGTATGGCAAAGGCATTCCTGCCGGCCGACCAGCTGACAACATCCGGATTGAAGAAGGCTGTTCCTCGTCTGCGCGGTCTACCCGATATCTGTCCACTTGTCCGCGAACTGAACACACAGTTTGCGGATATCATGGATGGCACTGTTCCTAATTTTGAAACTTTCTTTGGTCTGCTGCTGCCCCGTACGGGGCTGCAGCGTCTGCCGAACGGTCATTCCTTGTATGTGCTGGGCGATCAGCTGATCGGACCGATTGCTATGCCGGTTCTTCCACGTCCGCCGGTAAGCTATCACATGATGCTGTCTCCCATCCAGCATCCGCTTGCGGCGCTGTTCTCCGAGCTGGTTTACTGCTCTGCTACTGTGGTGGTGCCGATCATCTTTCTGTTCGCTACACTCCTGCGTTCCTGGATCAATGAGATCACGCCGTCCTGGCAGGCCGTGCTGGCTATCACAGGCGGTCAGGGTCTGGGCAAGACTACTCTTGCGCGTAAGATTACCGACTGGATTTGCGACTCGCAGAACAAGCCTGCCTTGCTGTACAGCGCCGGCAGCACACCGGCCGCCATTCACGATACCATGGTCACCGCACGTGATCTGCCTCTTGTGATAGATGATCTGTGCCTGTCGGCGAGCCCCAAGCTCCAGCAGAAATATCGTGATTTAGGTGCACAGTTCGTTCGCGAGGGCACCAATGCGTCCGGTATCTCTAAAAAAGCTGGAAATCAGACTATGTCATTCTCATGCAACGCTGGAATTATTCTGACCGCTGAGTTTGCTCTCGAGAACCCTTCGGACATTACGCGATGCATTTTTATCCCCCTCACACAGCCGCCTGTTGTGGCGTCTTCTCTGACGCCGGAGCTGATCGGCGCTGCCTGCCGTCGTTTTATCGAATGGTTCCTACAGCATGAGTCCGAGGCGGCTGAGGATTTCCGGAAAATCAATTCTGAGGAGAATCCGGATGATATGCATCCTCGCATATTCCACAACTTTCTCATTTTGCGTACTGTGTTCTCTCTGGCACTTCGCGCCGCCCGCGAAGATGGAATGTCTGCCTCGTCGTCTGAGGCGATTACCGAACGGTATGAGGTCGGGATTGGGCAATCACAGCAGTACCAGAAAAAGCTGCTCAATGCCCTCGATCGCAGCAAGAAAAAGGGCAATCTTGCCTTTGTGCTTCTGGAATGTTATGGTGATTCCGAAGTATTTAACCTGACGAGTAACATAAAAAAGCTTCATAAGCACGACGGAATTATGTGGAAAAACAATCTGTGTCTGCGGTCTGCCGCGCTGGAACGTGCAGTCCGCTTACAGGATGGATACCAGAACTATACCCTTTCCAAAATCGTGCGCGAGCTGAAGAATATGGGTGCGCTCGTTATTCAGGAGGAAGGCACATTGCAGGTACGCCTCAAGAAGGGTACGCCGCGCGTGTATTGCATTCGGCTTGATGTTCTTGAAGAATACGAAGAACGCTTCTGATTACAGAGAGCTGCGGTCTATATATTATAAAAGTGAGATCTGTATCCTTACGTTAAAAATACTTGCTGAAGGAGAGAAAATAACATGTCCAATCCCACAATTACATTCATTCCGCAGCGTCGTTTCTACGACACGGCAACCGTCGCTGAAACCCATCGCCGTCTGCTCGCAGAGGGGCACAATATTTTGGAGAATGCGCTGCGCGGATTTATCCGTCAGGGTATCATGCCGGCAGTCAGGATTGGCCGCAAATCTTTGCTGTACTACCCAAATGTCATCAAACTGCTGACCGCGGGCAACAACCATGTTTCGCCGGATGACGATCGTCCGTCGTACATTCCGGCGAAGATTTCGGTATAAGCGACAGTCTGCGGTGCGTCCAAGCGGCGCACCGCATTATTATACACGAAAGGAGAGAAAAACGTGCCAAGTATTAAGAAAATTCGCACAAAGTCCGGCTTGAGCTTCAAAATCACGGTTTCGTGCGGCTACGATGAGCGTTACCGCAAGCGCGGTCATTATAAAACGTGGAAAGCACCGGAAGGCTGGTCGGAGCAGCGTGCTGAGCGGGAGGTACAGAAAATTGCCTATGAGTTCGAGAACAGCATCAAGCTGGGGTTTCAGCCGGACAACAACAAGACGTTTGCCGAATATGCTACCTATGTGATTGACCTCAAGGAGCATACCGGCACCAAGCACAGCACGATCGAACTGTACAAGCACCTGTGCGAACGCATTATCCCTGCGATTGGTCACATTAAGCTGACAGAATTGCGACCGCAGCACCTGAATCGCCTGTACATGGATCTTCAGCAGAACTGTACTAAGCATGTGCTTGACAAGGCACGCTCGAAGGCTGATTTGGGAGCGCTGCTGACCGAGCGGCAGATTTCGCGCGCCAAACTGGCCAAGCTGTCTCGCCTCAACGCAGTTACCATAACGGCAGCCTGCCGCGGACAGGTTATCCGTAAGTCCTCCGCAGACGCAATTTCTGCGGCGCTGGGTATACCACCGCAAAAGCTGTTCGAGTACATCTTGAATACCGACCACCTCGCGGTTAAAACCGTTCTGCAGCATCATCGTTTCATCTCCACCGTGCTTTCGCAGGCGGAAAAGGAGATGATCGTGACCTACAACGCAGCGGCACGCGCTACATTGCCTCGTGCGCAGCGAAAGAAGATCAACTATTTCCAGCCGGAAGAAATCTTCCGCATTTTGCAGGCGCTCGAGAGTGAACCGCTCAAGTGGCAGACGATTACTCATCTGCTGATCGTCACCGGTGCGCGGCGCGGTGAGATTATGGGACTGAAGTGGGAGAATGTTCACCTTGATGAGCGCTATCTCTACATTGAGGTCAACCTCCGCTACTCCAAGGCGCGCGGTATTTATGAGGAAACACCGAAAATCGGTGAAACGCGCTTTATCCCGATTCCGGATGAAACTGTCACGCTGCTGCGTGAATATCGTATAGAGCAGGAGAAGCTGCGCGAGCTGAACGGTGATCGGTGGCAGAATGACGAAGGTTTCCTGTTCACGAGGGATGACGGACAGGTCATGCACCCGGACAGCATTACCGCGTGGCTCAATAAATTCAGCGAACGGCATGACCTGCCGCATATCAATCCGCATGCATTCCGTCATACGGTTGCCAGCGTATTGATCGCCAACCACACCGATGTTGTTACCGTTGCTCGTCAGCTCGGTCATTCCAGTCCGGCTACGACCGAGATGTACTATGCGCACTTGATTGAGCAGTCTCGCGTGCAGGCAGGTGAGTGCATCGCTGACGTTATGCTGCGTCAGTACAAGCCAACAGATAATAATCAACAAGGCAAATAATCAATAAACGAAAAGAGCGGCATTGCCGCTCTTTTTTACTGTTCAGGCTACCACATAGTAGCCTGCGCAGTAGCCTCGATTTTATTTTGTTAAAGCAACACTCAAAAAGATAACAAAAAACCGCTCATTTCCAAGAAACAAGCGGTTTAACATGGTACGCCCGGTGCGATTCGAACGCATGGCCTTTGGAGTCGGAGTCCAACGCTCTATCCAGCTGAGCTACGGGCGCGAGTACATGATATAGTATACCAGTCTTTCGTGCGTTTGTAAAGCGGTTATTGCGGGGTATTTCGGTCGGATTGTGCCGAAACACCCCGATTTCCGCTTTACGCCTGCGTGGCGTCCGGCTTTTTCTTCTTTTTGCGCTTGCGGTAGCGGTCCTCTTCGGAGAAAACACAGCCGCAGTAATTCTGCATGTACAGGCCAAGCTCACGCGCCTTATCCTGTCCCTCGCGGAAGCGCGGCGAAAAGTCGCGGTGCAGATACTCGACACCGTATTTTTCGGCCATTTGCTCGCAAATCTGACGCATCAGCTCATGATTCTGATACGGGCTGACAAACAGGGTAGAGGTAAACCGGTCGTAGCCATGCTCGGCGGCGTAGCGCGCGGTTTCCTCAAAGCGGAGCGCATAGCAGGTCGCACAGCGGTTGTCCCAGTTGGGATAAACAGCTTCGATGAACTTGCGCAGGCCATACTCGTTCTCAATCTCCAGCTTGAGATCAATGCTTTTTGCATACTCAACGAGCGTATTCTTGCGCATTTTGTACTCTTTCATCGGGTGAATGTTGGGATTGTACCAAAAACCTACCGGCTCGATACCCTCCTGCCGCAGCGTGTCGATGCACGCGATGGAGCAGGGCGCACAGCAGATATGAAGAAGTGTTCCGGACAAAAAATCAAACCTTTCTGAAAAGTATTCGTGTTATTTCACGCCTTTTTGATCGGGTGGCGAAGGACGGTTTTGCGTTTCTCCGGCGCGGTTTTGCGCGGGTCGGAGAGATAAATCTCGTGGTGCAGTCGTTCGGCGGTGAGATCGTTTGCATAGCCGTTCTGTGCGAGATACTCGTCCATCACCGCAACAGACGCAGGCTCGTCATCATAGGAGCCAACGTGCATGATCTGCACGCACAGACCTTCCTCAATCGTCAAAAACTCGGCTGAGGAGCAATCCAGCTGTTTCTTTTTTGCAGCCGTCTGTACCGCCCAGTCAAAATCCGTCTTGGTCACAAAATCCGGCAGACGAATGACGGAAATCCAGTGGAAACCGGATTTATCCGCATAATTTACACCGTCTACATCATCCTGCCGCCAGAAACCTTCCAGCGGCGGAACAACATATTCAAAGAAGCCTGCGATTTTATAATCGGTCTTATAACTCATTTTCAGCGTGTAGGCCACGGCATACAGCACGCTGATGGCCTGCTGATATGCACCGCCGTCCTCGTTCGGGTCGCCGGTGCCGCGCACGGCAATGTAGTTCATTGGCGGCACTGCGGTAATCTGCGGCTTGCTTTTCGGCTGATAGAGTTCCTTGTACTCTTTTTTGAAGTCAAACGGCATAGCGTTCTCCTTTATTTCTTCCAGTGCTTGAGGGTCGGCACAATGGCTTCCATATGGGCGCGAACCTGCTCTGCAGGCCAGCTTTCGGTTGCCATATGCGTTACGCAAACGTCAATCAGCTGCTCTTTCGTGGTGTATTTGAAGGTTCCGTCGGCATAGCACCACATGCAGTAGTCCTCGTTAAAGGAGCCGTCCGGCTCTTTACTGGTGATGGAATCTTCAAGCGGCATGCCGCAGCATTGGCAGATCAGCTGCCGCGGAGAGCCGAGAAGCGTATTGATCGACACGTTAAAGAACGCGGAAAGCAGCTTGAGCGTTTCGACATTCGGCGTGGTTTCGCCCGTTTCCCAGCGGGATACCGCCTGTCGGGTGACAAAAATTTTTGCAGCCAGTTCGTCCTGTGAGAGACCTTTTTCGGTTCTGAGATGATATAAAATATCCTTTGTATTCATAATCGAACACCTCCGTGAGGTAAGTGTATCATAGGATCTTTTTACGGACAAGCAACATGCGGTTGCGGTATCGGATAACGCCTGTCAGCAACCTGCCAGCTTAATTATTATACCGCGTTTCCGGCCTACTTGCAAACCCTGTCGAAAACCGTTATACTGAGATTAGATTGACCCGGAATTTTGATCAAAGGAGGCATATTCCCATGAAGGATATTGCATACTATAACGGAAAAATTGGCCGCATTGACGAGGTGCAGGCGCCTATCACCGATCGCGGTTTTTACTTCGGCGACGGCGTTTACGATGCGGCGATGGTCAACAACAAGAAAATCTTCGAGCTTGAGGATCATCTGGACCGCTTTTACAACAGCCTGAAGCTGCTCCGCATTGAGCCGCCGATGCAGCGTGACGAGCTGAAAAAAACGCTGAACGAGCTGGTGTCTCAGCTGGATTCGGATGCGCCGCATATGCTGTACTGGCAGTCCACCCGTGCAGTGGCACACCGCATGCACGCGTTCCCCAAGGGCGGCAAGGCCAGCCTGATGGCATTTTCCGAGCCGTGCGGACTTGACCGCCAGGATCATCCGTACAAGCTGATTTCGGTCGAGGACACGCGTTTTCTGCATTGCAACATCAAAACGCTCAACCTTATTCCGAACTGCATGGCAATGCAGCAGGCTGTTGAGGCGGGCTGTGACGAGGTCGTTTTCCACCGCGGCGACCGCGTGACTGAGGGCGCACATTCCGGTCTGGCGATTCTCAAGGATGGCGTGTTCTGTACGCCTCCGGCGGATAATCTTATTCTGCCGAGTATTACGCGCAAGCATTTTCTTATGCTGTGCGACAAGCTCGGCGTGCCGACCCGCATCGCGCCGTTCACTGTGGATGAGCTGAAAAACGCGGATGAGGTGATGATCCTGTCCACCGGCACGCACTGCGTCGGCGCATGCGAGCTGGACGGCAAGCCGCTCGGCGGCAAGGATCCTGCACTGCTCGATAAGCTGCAGAAGGCGTATCAGCAGTGGTTTGACGAGAAAACCGCAAAATAATGGAGAATTGAAAAGGAGTAATTGAGAATTAAGTTATCGCGCATTGCGTGTATCCGTCATTTTCCATTCTCAATTTTCAATTTGGAAAGGACAAAAGAATGCCCAACATTGTTATCATTGGCGGCGGACCGGCGGGACTGAGTGCTGCGATTTACGCGGTACGCGCCGGCATGCAGGCAACCGTTCTGTATAAGGACGGTGGTGCGCTGGCCAAAACGGACAAGATCGAGAATTATTTCGGCTTTATTGAGCCGGTTTCCGGTGCAGAGCTGCTCGAGCGCGGACAGAAGCAGGCCGAACGTCTGGGCGCAGTTTTGCGGCAGACCGAGGTAACTGGTATTGAGTATGCGGCGCAAGGCTTTACGGTTAAGACTGCGGACGGCGTGTTTGACGCGGATGCGGTCATTCTGGCAACCGGTTCGCCGCGTGCGGTGCCGAAAATCGAGGGCGTAGCTGCATTTGAGGGCCGCGGCGTCGGCTACTGTGCCATCTGCGATGCGTTTTTCTATCGCGGCAAGGACGTTGCCGTGCTCGGTCAGGGTGAGTATGCGCTCGAGGAAGCGAGGGTGCTGCTGTCGGTGGCGCAGTCCGTTACGCTGCTGACGAACGGCAGCGAGCCGCCTGCCGACCTGCCCGACGGTCTGCGCGCAGAAACGCGAAAGGTAAGCGCGGTCGAGGGCGATGAACTGGTGTCGCGCGTGGCGTTTGCCGAGGGAGAACCGCTGCACGTTTCCGGTGTGTTTGTCGCCTACGGTACGGCCGGCAGCGGCGATTTTGCCCGCAAGCTGGGCGCGCAGCTGGACGGCACGCGCATCAAGGCGAACGCCGACGGCTCGACGGCTGTACCCGGCCTGTTTGCGGCCGGTGACTGCACCGGCGGTCTGCTGCAGGTGGCAAAGGCCGTCGCAGACGGCGCTGAGGCCGCAATGAGTGCGGTAAAGTTCGTGAGAAAGTGAAGAAAGCACCGCATACCTCGGTATGCGGTGCTTTTTTATGCGGTTTTGACCGGGGCATTAACCCTCGTAATCATCCTCATTCGCCCAGTTGTGCCAAACTGCCTGAACGTCGTCATTATCCTCGAGGTTATCGAGCAGCTTACGCATCTGCGCCATATCCTCTTCCTTTTCGAGGGTGATGTAGTTCTGCGGAACCATCTGCAGCTCAGCCTGTGCGAAGGTGTAGCCTTCCTTCTCGAGTGCCTCACGAACGGTGGAGAAATCATCCGGAGCGGTGTAGATTTCAAAAACGCCTTCCTCAACGAGGAAATCCTCAGCGCCTGCATCGAGCGCCTGCATCATAACAGCGTCCTCGTCCAGACCTTCGCTCTCCATAATGATAACGCCCTTCTTATCGAACTGCCAGGATACGCAGCCGGAAGCGCCCAGACCTGCGCCGTACTTGTCGAACAGGTGACGAACGTCCGCAACGGTGCGGTTCTTGTTATCTGTCAGGGTCTCAACAACGACTGCAACGCCGCCTACGCCGTAGCCTTCATAGTTGTTTGCCTCGTAATCGACCTGACCGTTTGCACCGGAGTACTTATCGAGCGTGCGCTTGATGTTATCGTTCGGCATATTGTTGGCCTTGGCCTTTGCAATGCAGTCGCGCAGGCGAGCATTGAAGTCCGGATTAGCGGAGCCGCCTTCCTTGATTGCGATTGCCATTTCACGGCCGATTTTGGTGAAAATCTTTGCTTTTTTTGCATCGTTTGCGCCCTTGCGCTTTGCGATGTTATTCCACTTGGAATGTCCCGACATGGTGAGTGTCCTTCTTTCTTTTATATCATCTAAAATATTAACTGTATAACACGCAGAACAATTTTAACAGGTTTTTCACTATTCTGCAAGTCCTGCGAGTATATTTTTCGCGTTTGCGGTGCAGAATAGCATTGCAAACGAAACGAGGTGAGCCAAATGAGCAAGCAGAACAAGAACCGGAACCAGCAGGGTCAGCAGAATCAGCAGCAGAATCAGCAGCAGAATCAGAAAAACGATCAGCAGAACGGCTGATATTTTTTCCTGAGCCGATGGGTGTGCCTGTCGGCTTTACTTATTTTCAGCGGGTTGATGACGGATTGAGAATGAGTTCTGATCTTTGGCTGAGAGACCCGCCGCACCCGCGGCGGCGGGTACAAGGGTGGACACCAAGGTTTCCACCCTTGTGAATCCCGTTTCCTTTATTTCTTAGTCTGGCGCAGATCAGAGAGCGGCGACCGCTCCGAAATAGGGGAACGGCAGAGGATTTTTACTTCCGTATCTTTCTCAACCTGTTCGCAGTGTCAGATTCCTTACTGCTGTACATACCGGCTGCTCTACGCAGGCGCAACACAAGGTGAATTGCCCGAAGGGCAAGAGAAGGTCCCCTGGGGGATAACAATGTTGCGCAACTCGTTTGCGCGGTGGCCGCGGATAGCACCTGTGGATTTAAGGCAATACCGCGTTTAATTCTCAATTTGCTTTATTTTCCAAGGTTTTCATCCCGGTATTTCTGAATCGCTGCCAGAAACTCCTTGCCGTACCGCCTTGCTTTTGCATCGCCTACGCCGCGGACGGACAGCAGATCGAACTCGCTTGACGGCTGTTTTGCAGCCATATCAGCGAGCGTTGCGTTGGAAAAGATAACGTACGGCGGCACGCCTGCGCGTGCTGCAAGGCGGGTTCGTACATCACGGAGCGCATCGAACAGCTTTTCGTCCACATCTTCCGCAAGAGCCGCGTACTGTTTGGCTGCTGCCGGCTTTTTCTCCTTGGGCAGCTTGACGCGGAATTCACCGCGTCCGCGCATGAGTGCGTTGCCGGTGCGGGTGAGCACGAGCACGTTCATGCGGTCCGGGTCGGCGATGAGGTATCCGCGCTCGAGCAGCATGTCAATCAGCCGACGGACATACACGGCGGTGCTGTCCGGCATGATATTATAGGTGGAAAGTGTATCCAGATGGAACTGCGTGATTTTTTCGTTCTTACTGCCGGTCAGAATGGCCGAAACAACGGTTTTGCCGAACGCACGGCCGCGTTCATCCAGTCGGTACACACACGAGAGGATTTTGCGCGCGTCCATGGTTGCGTCCACTTCCTCGAAATTGGTGTCGCAGCTGCTGCAGTGTCCGCACGATATCGGTGAATTTTCACCGAAATAGCGCAGGATGTAATGCCGCAGGCATTCGGTCGTGGTGCAGTAGAACGTCATCTGCCGCAGGCGCTCGCGGTCGCGCGCGATGAGCTGCTGACGGGTGGCCTCGTCAATGGTTTCGTCCTCGGCTTCGTGGCTGCGCTCAATCAGAAACTCGGCCATACGCACATCTTGTCCGCTATATAATAGAATACAGTCGGCAGGCTGATCGTCTCGACCGGCACGGCCGGCTTCCTGATAGTAGCTTTCCATATTTTTCGGCATATTATAGTGGATAACGAACGACACGTTGGATTTGTCGATACCCATGCCGAATGCGTTGGTAGCAACCATAATGGTCTTGCGGTCGTACAGAAAATCGTCTTGATTCTCGCGGCGCTCCTCGGGATCGAGGCCCGCGTGATAGCGGGTGGCGGGCAGGCCGCGGCTGAGCAGCAGGCCGCAGATCTCCTCCACGTTTTTGCGGGTGGAGCAGTACACGATGCCGCTCTTGTCCTTGCGCTCGTTCAAAAGCTGGAGCAGCTTCATGCCCTTGGAGGCGGGCTGTTCGACTGCGAAATACAGGTTGGGACGGTCAAAACCGGTGGTCTTGATGAACGGTTCGTGCAGACCGAGCGCCTGCACGATGTCGTCGCGCACCTCGGCGGTGGCCGTTGCGGTGAATGCGGAAACGAGCGGCCGTTGGGGCAGTGCGGCAAGAAAGTCGAGGATTTTGAGATAGCTTGGACGAAAATCCTGTCCCCATTGAGAGATACAGTGCGCTTCATCGACTGTGACCATCGAAATCGGTACGCGCTTGGCAAATTCGAGAAACGAGGGGGCGGTCAGGCGTTCCGGCGCAACATAAAGCAGCTTGTACTGTCCTCGTCCGGCGAAGTACAGTGCATCGCGGAATTCCTCCGCACTCATCGCACTGTTGATGCACGCGGCAGGAACGCCTGCTTCCACAAGCGCACCGACCTGATCCTTCATCAGCGAAATGAGCGGAGAAATGACCAGCGTCAGGCCGGGAAACAGCATGGCGGGCACCTGATAGCAGATGGACTTGCCCGCACCGGTCGGCATAATGCCGAGCGTATCCCGGCCGGAAAGGATGGCGCGAACCAACTCATCCTGTCCCGGGCGGAACGAATCGTAGCCGAAATATTGTTTGAGAATGTCCTGTGCGGTCATGGTCTGCTCCTTACATATATAGTAGATATAATTGCCGGCGGCTTTCCAGTATTTTGCGCAGAAAGTCGAAATACGACCAGCCTTGTGCAGCGGCAGAAATCATGGTCAGGCAGTTCTGCGTTGGCGATAAATTGTCGTCGTACCGCGCCGCATCGTCAGGCCGCTGCCTGACAACGTACACGCCGGTGAACTGTTCGATCGGGTGTTCGACTTTATTATAGTATCGTGCAATTATCTTATCACGTTTTTAGAAAAATCTCAATAGTTTGAAAAAAGTGCTTGACATTCGCTGTCGGATTTGGTATTCTATTAAAGCTGTCTCTCAGAGACGAGCGTAAAACCGAAAAGTTTGGTTTAGAACCGATTGAGGTTCTGAAAAAGAATTTGAAAAAAGTTCTTGACAAACGCTTCTGGTTTTGATATACTAAATAAGCTGTTGATGAGCGATTGAGAACAACGAAAAGTTGCGAAAACTCTTTGAAAACAGCAGATTGTACCTTGTAAATTAA
>NZ_QUJR01000013.1:0-48645 GCF_003480945.1 Butyricicoccus sp. AM27-36 | reverse complement strand
GTTCATCCTGAGCCAGGATCAAACTCTCTAAAAATTGTATTTAAAGAACCGAAGTTCTTAAAATCGACTTTAGAGTCTGACGTGTCACTTTATTTTAACTGGAGTTGTGACTTCCAGTGATTTACCAAGAGTAAAAAACTCTCGAAATTTCAGGTTCGCACTACAACCTTCGTTCTTTTGAACAAAAGTTTAAGCACATCGTTGTTTAATTTACAAGGTGCAATTTTCCTTTGCCTTCAGCGGGAAATTGTACCGCGTGTCGAAAATCTTCGTGATTTTCGACCAAGGCACTCAAATGCGTCAGCATTTGACCACTAAAGGTTCGGATTCTGTTAAATCGAAGCAGTCTTAACTGCTCATCAACAGCTTATTTAGTATACCTCTCCCCATACGCTTTGTCAACACATTTTTTCATTTTTCCCAAAAGTTTTTGCGTATAGCTTGCTCTCCCCTTGTCCATACTGAATTCCGAGGTGAATTTCCATGAAGTATTTCTGCAATCTTACAGCACTGTTGTCCATTGATCAAACGGCTTACAACTGTTTTTACGCACTTTCTCCGGAAATCCGACAGCGCATTCTTCCACACAGCGCACAGCTGCACACGCGTGAGGAACTTCTGCTCTGCGCCTTCCGTCTGCTGCTGCCGCAGGTACAGCAATAGTAAAAATCCCGAAGCCTATCGCCTCGGGATTTCTTTTTATTTCGCCGCCAGCAAGCACGCATACCGCAGTTTAAGGCGCATTTTCCAGCTTTTCTTCACATTTCTTCCCCAAAGCCGCTGCACGAACAGATCGAGCGCGCGCTCCTCGAACGGCTCAAGCGCGATGCCGCCGTATATGGTTTTCTCAAGCAGACCGTTCACACGCTCGTACTCTCCGGGCTTAACCGACGGCAGTGTGTCCGCAAGCGCCTTATCGGTCGCTGCGGTCTCCCAGCCGAGCGCCGCGTCAATTCCCCAGAGGGAAATCAGCTTGAACATCAGCTTCTGCGACTGCCGCACACGCTCCTCGATCGACATTCTGCGCCGTCTGCGTTCCGCATGCCACAGCAGGAACGCGCGCGTCAGCTCCACCGCGCACAGCAGCAGCGTGAACAGCACAATAACTATGCCGGCAATACCAAATCCAACCGCAGCCACGTTTTTCACCACAGCCAGCGGCTTGGACTGCTCGGAACCACCGGTGCCGGACGGCTCGACCACCTGATCCGCACCTGACCGATCTTCGTCGATAGCCGCAGTTTTGCGCACCGTATCCGGCAGGCTGACCATCTGCTGCAGCGCAACCGCGTCAAAATAGTAACCCGGCGTCGCATCAACCGGCAGCCAGCCGATACCGTCAAAATAGACCTCAGCCCATGCATGTGCGTCCTGACCGGTCAGCGCAGCTGTTCCGTCCGCGCTGCTCTGCGTTTTGGAAATCGGCAGATAGTAGCCTTCCGCGTAACGTGCGGGAATGCCGTGTGCCCGCAGCGCCTGCACGGTCGCTGAGGCATAAAGCACTGCATTGCCCTTCCGCGAGTCTGTCAGAAAATATGCAATCGGGTCCGCATTATCCGGTGCGGCTTCGGCAGTCTCGCTGTAGCGCACCTGCGCTTTCAGCACCTCGCGGATGCGGCTGAGCGCACTGTAAACGCCGTCATTTTCATCATCATAATCCTGCCAGAACAGACGATTCAGCACAGACAGCAAATCCTCGTCCGCTGCGGTATATACATCATACACAAAGCTGCGATAGACGGATTCCGCCTGCGCATAGGCTGCCTGCTCCTCAGTCTGCGGGTTGCTGACCCAGCTCTCCGCGACCATGAGCTCCGACGGCCGCGTACCCGAAACCTCGGTCACCGTATAATTGCGGATGCCGAACAGACCGCGCCCCTTGAGCAGCGCGTCCCTGCGTTCGCGCACGTCACCGTCCGTTACCTTTTCCATCGAAGCCGGTGCGTACACCTCGTCGCGCGAAGCGTTCTTCACCGACACCTCGACCGTGTTGGTCTCCGGTGCATCGCCGGTCAGCCGATAGTATGCCGCCGACTGTGTAAACGGGTCAAAGCCCTGTGTCTGCAGCCAGTCCAGCATGCCGATGTTTTCTCCGCCGTAGACGGCATCCGGCAGCGGTTTCCATGTGCCGTTTTCATATTTTCCGCCGGTAAATCCGCGCAGATAGACCGACTTTTCCTGCTCCGTGTGTACATTCAGCATGGTTTCGCTGCTCTCGTGCAGAAGGTTCGCCTGAGAAAGCTCGCCCTGCGGCAGCGTATCCCTGCCGTAGCGCAGATCGTGCACTGTCTGCTTGATATTCTGCCGCAGACGATCGACCGACGGCATTTCCGTGCCGGACAGTCCCACCGCACAGGCACACAGCACTGCCGATATGCCAAGGCACCATGCAACCGCTCTGCGGGTGATCGCGCGGCTGCCGCTCGTCATGTGCAGACCCAGCTGCCCCGCTGTCAGCAGCACAAGCGCCAACGGATAGAATCCCTCGCCGAACAGCGAAAGCAGCAGCCAGAATACGCTGATGAACGCCGCGAGCCGGCTGCTCTGCCGGCTGACCGCATACCACGACAGCAGCCCGATGAGCACCGCCGCCAACAGCGCAAACGCCCATACATCCCGCTCGGAGGCTGTACCGGAAAACAGCGCGAGACCGCCTTCATGCACCGTATTCCACCGGTCGAGCATGGTGTTGAGCCATGCACGGCCGCCTGCAATGTATCCGTGGAAACCGGTCACGATCAGCACGGCCGGAACGGGTGCGAGCGCCAGCAGCTGCGCCGCCGGAATGCGTTTCGCCGCAAAATCCGCCGCAGCGCCGCACAGTGCGCTGAGCGCGGCAGCCGCAAACACGGCAGCAAAGGACGGTGCGCGGCCGTTCCACAGCCGCTGCATGGTCAGCAGCGAACCACTCAGCAGCAATGCCGCCAGCAGCGCCATCCATCCGGCGGCCAGATATGGATTTGTCCGTTCGCCGGGTCGATACCGCCGAATCTCAGCCTGCTTCATCGTTTACTCCTATGACTCAGCATACCACGCGGTACACTTCATTGATATCCTGCTCGGTCGGCAGCTCCATGATGCTGCACGAGCCGCTGCCCTCCACACGGGCGGTCTTGATGCCCGAAACCGCACTCAGCACCAGTACACCGACGCGGCTGTCCAGTCCGCTGAGATCCTGCTCATAGCGTCCTGCGGAAAAGATGAGCAGGCGCGTGAAATACCGGTCCAGATGCTCCATGACAAAGTACCGCAGGCCCGAACCGCCGGTCTCCTGCACCGGAAAGCTGAGCCAACGCGGCAGAAGCTCGTGAAAATCTCGCTCCGTGCATACCTCAAACCGCTCTATGCCTTGTTTCGTCGGTACGACGGTGCAAAACGGCACGCCGCGGCGAATCAGCCGCTCGGCAACGGACGATGCAATGGCGACAGCCGCATTCAGCTCCTGCTGTGCCTCCGGTCCGGCCAGATGGCTGCGGCCGAAATCCGGCAGCAGCGCGATATTGTAATGAGAAGGGGCGCTCGCCTGACGAACGATCAGCTCATCCGTCTTGCCGGACAGCTTCCAGTGGATGGTTCGTATATCATCACCCGGGACATAGTCGCGGATGTCGAACATTTCGCTTGCATCGCTGCCCTTACGGTTCTGCATAACGCCGTCATTGCGCGTTGCGCCGATCGTTGCACTCGACAGCTCGGTTGAAACGCGCACATGATGCGGGTAGACCACCGTGCAGATTTCGGTGAACGGCTTTGCCTTGCTGCTGAACAGCCCAAACATATCCCGCACCTGCACCGAAATGCAGCGGAACGTGACCTTGCCGCACCAGACGAGCGGCACACCGATGGTATACTCCTGCTGATCGTCCGCCAGGTCGAACACCAGATATTTATGCACGCTCACGCCGAACATATCGTTGCGGGATTCCACCTCGACCAGAATGCTCTGTGCCGCCAGCAGCCGCCGTTTCGGCGCAAACGTGAACGTCATCGGTACGGTTTCGCCTTCCCGCCCGCCGGATTTAACGCGCACAGAGGTGCGCAGCAGCCGCGCATCCCTGCGGGTGAGCAGCGCCATCAGCGCCGCCAATACCACCAGAACGATGAGCGCCGCCAGCAGAAACGGCTTGCTGAACAGGAGCAGCAGCACGAGCAGCGCCGCATACAGCAGCGCGAACGCCAGCCGGTTTTTCCACATAGCGCCTCACTCCTCTGTGTGCGCGGGCTTGATCTTCGCCATGATCTCCTCCAGCACCTGCTTTGCGGCAACGCCCTCCACGCGCGCCTGCGGGCGCAGCGCCAGACGGTGTGCACATACATCGACGAACACGTTCTGCACATCCTCGGGCACAACGTAGTTGCGCTCACGCAAAATCGCGCCTGCGCGCGCCATCCTGACCAGTGCGGACACGCCGCGCGGCGAGATGCCCAGCTCTACCAGCGGATGGCTGCGGGTCTGCTCGCACAGACGGATGGCATACGCCAGCACGCCGTCGGTCATGCGCACCGAGGTCAGGTAGTTCTGCACCTCAAGCAGATTCTGCGCGTTAGTCACCGCGCGGATCTCCTCCAGCGGATTGCTGTACCGCTGTGCGTTGATGATCTTCATCTGGTTTTCGAGGGTCGGATAGCCGATGGACAGGCTGACCATGAAACGGTCGATCTGGCTCTGCGGCAGCGGCTGCGTACCGGCAGAACCCAGCGGGTTCTGGGTCGCAATGCAGATAAACGGCGCGGGCAGCGCGTGCGTTTCGCCGTCCACCGTGATGGTGTGCTCCTCCATGACCTCAAGCAGCGCGGACTGCGTTTTCGGTGAGGTACGGTTGATCTCGTCGGCCAGCAGCAGCTGACAGTTCGCCGCGCCCTCGCGGTACTCGAACCTGCCGGTCTCGCGGCTGTACATCGTAAAGCCGGTGATGTCGGACGGCAGCGTATCCGGCGTAAACTGAACGCGCTTGTTGCTCAGTCCCAGCGCGCGGGAAAACGCCACGGCGAGCGTGGTCTTGCCCACACCGGGACAGTCCTCCAGCAGCACATGACCTCCGGCATAAATGGTCATCAGGATCTTCTCGACAATATCTTTTCTGCCGATGAACGCCTTATTGACCTCGGCAATGATCTGCTTGGATTGTTCAACAATCATTCTGTTTCTCCTTCATCTTCTGTGGAAGTGCTGTCCGACGGTTCGGGCGGAATGACGATCTCGTGCTTGCCGTCCGGCATTGGCAGAACCGTCGCATCATCCGCCGAGGTGTCGGTAGAGCCGGTGTCCTTGCCGGTGCTGTCACCGGCCGGCTCGTTTGCCGCATCGCCGTCGATGGTCGGCGGTTCGCCGGTATTGCCGTTTGAGGTGTCCGTGTCCGTGCCGGGATTCGGCTCCGGAACCGGCGTCAGATCATCCTTCTCCTCCGGATTCCTGTTCTGATCATCCGGCTCAACCATTTCCGGCTCCTGCTTTTTCGGCGCAAGCTCAAAGCTGAGCTTGTCCACTTCCGGATAGTGAGTATCTACAGTGGTGCCCTCTTCAAATTCCGATGCGCCCGGAATCCACTCACGATGCCACAGCATTCTGCGGATACGATTCTCGACCGGCAGCAGGATTTCCTCCATTTTGGCATGGATTTCCTCCTCGGCTGCATCCGGCATGCCTGCAGCAACAGCTGCATACATTTCCGCATAGTTTTTATATCCCGCCATCGGATAGATCCATTTTTCAATGAAACGGAGATAAGCCTCCTCATCTCCCCAGGCAAGAATGTAGATTTTGATCCTGCTTTCATCAATACCGAAGGAATATCCCTCACCCGGTGTAAAATTCAGCAGCTCCGGCGGATTGCCATCCATGAAGGTCATGGTCAGAGTATCGCTCTCCACCCCTCGGAACGCATCCTGCTCAATACCGGCCAGACCGCTTTCCAGGATGAGATATTCCAGGTTTTTGGTATTGGAGAAGGCTCCCTCACCGATATAATCCAGGCGCCAGCCATCCAGCAGTCCCAGTGTTTCATTATCCAGATCAATCGTGGTCTTGTCGGACGGCGCACCGATCAGCGTAATATAATCTCCCCGTACACGATACGGATAGAACTCCGAGGGTTCCTCTACCTTCGTTTCTGCGCCAAGCATGGTGCGGATATCGTTCTCCACATCCACGAGTTTCTGTTTAACTGCCGCATCGGTTTCTGCATACAGATCCTCCCATGTTCCATTGAACATCAGGTCCAGCATGGTGTTGTCCCACAGATTCATGTAGCCGGTCGCATTCGGTGTGTCCATGCTGCCGAGCAGCGAATAGCGCCATTTCTTTACATAAGACGGTGCAATATCGTCTCCGGTCTCCCAGGCGGATCTGATGTGAACCCGCTGCAGCGTATCCTGCCACGTCCATTCATAGTTAAAGGTAAACGCGGAGGATGCACTGAATGTCAAAAGCTGCGGCACATTGCCGAAATCAGCAATCGTGATATCCTCCAGCGCACTGCATGCACTGAACAGACCGGTGTATATGCTGCTGTTATTTTCAAAGCCCCGTGTAATGGAAACACCGGTCAGGCTCTTGCAATCCACGAACGAGTTCATATCCAGACGCTGTATATAGCCGTTCAACTCCAGCTTCGTGATATTTGTGCTCTGGAATGCCGCCTCACCGACCTCGCTGACGGCTGTAACGACCTCACCCTCCAGACCGGAATCGGCAAACACATAAGCATCAATATACTGCAGGTCCGGCAGTTTATCTCAGTTGATGGTAAACGAGCCCTCGGCACCGTAAAACGCCTTATCGAACAGCTCTACCGTCCCCTCCGGCAAGGCAAGCTCCCCTTCGGTGTGCCTGCCGGCACGCAGACCGAGCCAGTCCTTGCCGTCGCTCGCGCCATACAGCATTTTCGTGCTGCCGATATCTACAACATCGTAGCGCTGCACACCGGATTCCTCAACGAAATACGTCCAGTCCTCACCGTAGCCGATTCCCCCGGTCGGGGAATACATCACCGTTGCCTGTGCTCCCGTGCTGACCGAATACTCGCCCATATTGATGGACGGCGCGTTGGACGCGATAAAGTTCAGCGAGGTACAGTTATCAAACGCCGCATTGCCGACAGACACCTCTCCGTTCGCATCAATCATGATGCCCTCCAGATTGGAGCAGCCGTAAAACACCTGTGCACCGATATTTGTCAGCGATTCCGGCAGAAGCGCCCACTGCAGCTTCTGACTGCCTGCAAACGCACCGTCCGCCAGTGTGGTCACCGACAGCGTATTGCCGTCCGCATCCTGAATCGTGCCGTCAAACTCGGTCTTAGTCGGGTCACCGGCCATCAGCACAACCTCCGCGCTGCGCTCGTCTGTGTAGTAGGTCTCGCCCCGGCTGTTGGTCTGCAGGACGATTGCGCGGACATCTGTAATGCCTGCCGCGTCAAGCTGCGCCTGCACGTTCTCTGCCTGCGCCTTCCCGCCGCACAGGATGGTATCCACATTGCTGCTTCGGAAACTGTCCGGGGCGATTGCAATCCCGTCTTCGCCCTCGGGCAGAATGATAGTTTCAACCTTTTCCGCGTCCGCAAATGCGTTCGGACCGATGGCATTGACGCCGCTCGGCAGAGTATAATATCTGGTCTGTGCCCGCACACGGGTGAGCGTTTTGTTCCCCTCGGTGTCCTTCTCCAGATAAGCACCATCGTGTGATTCCCAACTGCCGTCCGAGGATGCAACGTTCACACGCATGCCCTCCAGCGCAGTTTCGTTACTGCTCACGAAAGCATGAAATACGTCCGGCTCCACAATAATAACGCCGCTGTCCATACCGCCAAAGTCGATTTCCGGCAGGTCGCAGGCAGCTTTCGCCTGCAGGACCAGTCTGGTCACCTGTGTTGCGTTCGGCAGCGTCACCTTCTCTACATTTTTCGGAACGGTCAGCTCGGTCATGTCATACGGAATGCCGAGGTATGCACTGCCGTCCGCATTGGTAAGAATACCGTCCGCGGTTGCGGCATACGCTGTGCTGCCCGCATCCACAATATAGCCCTTCTTGACCTTGATGCCCTTTACGGCTGTCTGTGTGCCTTCCGTCTGTTCGCTGTAGCTTTTCGTGTTGACATACCGCACCGTATCCGGGATTTTGATGTAATCAACCTCATGCAGGGTGTTTTCCGTGCCCATATCCACCGCCTGCACATACTTCGGTACCTCGAGCACACTGCCGGGATCGCCCTCATAGCCGGTAAGTGTCTGCATGTAGATGAATTTCTGGGTGATTGAGAACTTCGGTGCGCTGACCGGCAGCTCCGATTCGGTCTCGTCCCAAGAATCCGCTGCAGGACCGTCTGCGGCATCGTCCTGCGAACGGGTTACCGCGCCGGTATCCATGTCATACCAACGGATTTTGACCTGCACTATATAGTTATCCTCCAACGGGACCATATCCGCAGGCTCGATAACACGACGGCCCGCCGCCGGATGATACATCCACGGAATCAGCTTGCCGTCCTCCAGCCAGCCGGGGAACAGCGCGGACAGACGTTTCTCTCCCAGTAGATCTCTCTGATAGCTGTACAGGTCGATTACCTTGCTCTCATCATCCGGATCAAAGCTGGTATCCTTATATGGATTGAGCAGGATATCACTGCTGAACTGACCGTTTTTATCGCTTTCCGTCAGCCTGCGGTTGAGGATGAAGATACGGTTTCGCTCCAGCGTGTAGGTAACATCCGAGTAGTCCTTCCACGCACTTTCTGCACTGAAGCGGTAAGACGCACTGATTTTGATCTCGGTCGCATCGCTCGGAATCTCATCCAGAGTCTTATCATATTCTCCGGTTGCCTCATTAAAGAAGCTGAAGAAGGTATCGCCGATCCAGATACCGTTGATACGGACGAACACGCCGAAATGCAAATCGCTGTTGTCTGCACCCTTCAGGTTGCTCCAGTAGTAAATGTTGCCGTTGTGGTCATTTACATAGGTTTCCAATGCATTGTAGATCTTGCGGGCAGTGATGTTTTTCTGACCGGCGTACAGCGCAGACGGGTCTGCCTCTCCCGAACTATTCTGCGGCTGCCGAATAACAACCTCCTTTACTGTGTTGTCATTCACATTCCCTTCATAATACGGCTTACTGATCGGATCGTGCTCACCGAAGATGCCTACGCTGGTCTTTCCGGAATCCGGCTCCCGCATGGTATCCGCAATGGAGCCGCCCTGTCCTGATGGCGGGGCAGCCGTGCCGCCGCCATTCGTATTGTCCGAACTGCCGCCGCCCGGCTTGCTCGGCTTATTATTGCCCGGCGCGGACGGCTCTCCCGGGGTATTCGGCGTATCAGGCTTTGCCGGATTTGCCGCGCCGCTATTGCCGCCCGGATTTTCTCCTGTGCCGGCGCCGCCGTTTCCGGGCACAACGGCAGTCGTGCCGCCCGGTCTGCCGCCGATGATGACATCCGCGCTGTCGCGGTCATTCGTCACGTTATATACGATATCGCCGGAGCTGCTCGCCGTCATGCTCGTGTCTGCCGTACCGCCGGCAACCGAGAGCGGGTCGGAGAAATTCTCCTGCATGCGCTCGCGCTGGAACATGAAATCCGCACTGCTGTCGTTCTGCGGACCGCTGGTATCGTCCGCGCCGCTGTCCCGCTCCCAAAGCTCGCTGTCGTCCTTTTCTGCCGTGCTGTCGCTGCCCTTTACGTCCTGATCGTCATCAAAATGCACCTGATTGGCATTGAAGCCGCGCTCCGTGTCCGAGGGGTGAAAATGATTGCCCGAGCGGTACGACGAAACGCCCAGAACCGTGCCCGTTGTCAGCGCTGCGGCGGTTGCCGCACCGAGTACGGTTTTGGTCAGTATTGCCCGCGACAGCAGAATCTTATCCAGCTTTCCCATCAGTTCCTCCCTTCTCTTCTCTGCAGAAATTTGCCGATATTACGCTGCAGTGCCTGAAAATCGACCGGTTTTGCGTAATGACCGTTCATGCCGCTCTCGACGGACAAGCGCTCGTCCTCGACAAACGCATCTGCCGACAGCGCAAAAATCAGGATGCTCTTCGCATCCGGACGCTCCATCGCACGAATGGTGCGGGCCGCCGTGCGGCCGTCCATCACCGGCATCTGCACGTCCATCAGAATAAAATCGTAGTAGTTTTCCGGATGATCTGCGAACATATCCACCGCGATCTGTCCGTTTTCGGCCTTCTCGATCTCGGCGCCCATCTCCTGCAGCACCTCGACCATGATCATCGCGTTGATCTCGTTGTCCTCGACAAGCAGGATGCGTCTGCCGCGGAACGCATCCGCGTACTCCTCCGCAGATGCGCGAGACGGCTCTGCCGCCGGTTCCGCAGGCTTTTCAGCAACCGGCAGATGCAGATACACCGAGAAATCCGAGCCTCTGCCCGGCTGGCTCTCCACCACGATCTCGCCGCCCATCAGCTTGACAAGCTGGTCAGTGATGGCCATGCCGAGACCGGTGCCGCCGTATTTCCGAGAGGTCCCCACGGTCTCCTGCTCGAACGGACGGAAAATACGGCTGATAAACGCCGGCTGCATACCAATGCCGGTATCGTGTACGCGGATCATCATATCCGCCACGCCGTTCCGCAGCATCATCTGCCGGAAGGTGACAATAATTTCACCTTCGCTCGTAAATTTGACCGCATTGGACAGAAAATTGATGATAATCTGGCTGATGCGCAGCTCATCGCCAAGGACGTAATCCACGGCCACACCGTCAAAGTTGACCTCGTAGCGGATGCCGCGGCTGTCAAGGTTTTTCGCAAACATATCGTACAGGCGGTCACCCAGCTCCCGCAGGCTGAACACCTTGTTTTCCAGTTCGACCTTGCCCGCCTCGATACGCGACATATCCAGAATGTCGTTGATGAGCGCGAGCATGTGATCGGACAGCTCATCCGCCTTGGTCAGATACTGCATCGCCGGTGCATTCGCCTCGAGGTGGTTCTCCGCGAGCGTCAGCATACCGATTATGCCGTTCATTGGGGTACGGATCTCGTGTGACATGCGCGAGAGAAACGTCGTCTTGGACCGGCTCTCCTCCTCGATCTTGGCAAGGCGCTCCTCGTACTGTTCCATCCGCCCGCACAGCCCGGTCGTGCGGCTGAAGCAGAACAGATCATATCCATCGTCCTCACTGCGTGTCACATTCAGCTGCACCCACTCGCCGTTCCTTGTCCGAAATACGGTCTCGAACGGCTGCGCTCCGTCCCACGCACGGTATTTCTTCCAGACAGAAACACCGTTCTGCCCGTCCTCCAGCGCGTCCGCAAGCAGCATAACATCCTGCCGGAGCTGCTCGAACGTCACACCGAGCAGGCTCTGCATATCGCCTGCCGCACAGATCGGCAGCAGGTCGTGCTGACGCATGATAAGGCATACGTCATTGCTCTGTCGATCGTTGTACAGCAGAATCTCATCTGCCCGCCGGAGTGCGCTCCGTTTTTTATCCGCACACTGTCTGCGGTTCCGCAGCGCAGCACACAGGAGCACAACCGCCAGCAGTGCCTCAGCACAGCCGATCACCACCAGCGGAAAGTGCTCACCCAGCATTTCCAGTCAATCCGTTATGTGCATTCCTTCACCTGCCAAATTCCATTTTTACTCTTTTCTATATTTTTCATCCAGTCGATACCTACATATCCATTTATACATAACAGCTCCTATATCTGTCGATTTACAACATTTTCCCCAATGCAACCGCTCTCTCCGACAAATTTCTCCCCAAAAAGCACAAAAAGGATACAGAACAGTACCGTTCTGTATCCTCTTGTATCAATTCGGTTTTAAGCTGAATTACAGCTTTGCCAGCTCGGATGCGATCAGCTTGTTGATGATCTGCGGGTTGCCCTGACCCTTGGAAGCCTTCATGCACTGGCCTACGAGGAAGCCGGTAACATTCTTGCCTGCCTTGAAGTCGGCAACAGCCTTTTCGTTCTTGGCGATAACGTCCTGTACGATGGCGAGGATTGCGCCCTCGTCGGATACCTGCTTGAGGCCCATGCGGTCCACGATGGCCTCGACGGTCTCGTCGGTCTCGAACATGCTCGGCAGAACCTTCTTGCCGGCGTTGCCGGAGATGGTGCCCGCCTCGATCAGCTTTACCAGAGCAACCAGCTTGTCTGCGGTCATCTTGGTCTCGCGGAGGCTTACGCCCTTGTCGTTCAGGTACTTGGAGATATCGGACAGGATCCAGTTTGCGGCAGCCTTGGGCTTAACCTGCTTTGCGGCAGCGTCGAGCAGCTCGGCCTTCTCAAAGCTGTCGGACAGCAGACGCGCCTCCATGGCGGTCATGCCGTACTCGTTGAGGTAACGCTCGTAACGGGTGATCGGCAGCTCCGGAACCTCGCTCTCGATCTGGTGCAGCCACTCGTCGGAAATCTCGACGGCGATCAGGTCCGGATCCGGGAAGTAACGGTAATCCTGTGCGTCTTCCTTGGTACGCATTACCGTGTTCTTCAGCTTAACGTCATCCCAGCGGCGGGTCTCCTGCTGGATTTCGCCGCCGTTCTCTACAACCTCGATCTGGCGTGCAATCTCGTAATCAATCGCACGAACCGCACCGGAGAAGGTGTTGATGTTCTTCATCTCGACACGGGTGCCCAGCTCGGTGGAGCCTTCCGGACGGATGGAAACGTTTACGTCGCAGCGGATGGAGCCTTCCTCCATCTTGCAGTCGCAGATGTCGAGGTAGGACAGGGTGGTCTTGATCATTTCAAGGAATTCCTTCGCCTCGGCAGAGGAATGCAGGTCGGGACGGGTTACCATCTCGATCAGCGGCACGCCGCAGCGGTTGAAGTCAACGATGGTGCCGTCGATCTCGTCATGCAGCAGCTTGCCCGCATCCTCCTCGAAGTGGATGCGCTCGAGACGGCAGGAGTGCTTCACGCCGTCCACATAGAAGAATACCTCGCCGTTCTCGCAGATCGGCACATCAAACTGAGAGATCTGATATGCCTTCGGCAGATCGGGGTAAAAATAGTTCTTACGGTCAGCCTTGCACAGCTGATTGATGGTGCAGCCGGTAGCCTTGCCCATCTTTGCGGCGTAGTGTACAACCTGCTTGTTGAGTACCGGCAGTGCGCCCGGCATACCGGTGCAGACCGGGCAGGTGTGGGTGTTGATCGGTGCGCCGAAGCCAGTGGAGCACGAGCAGTAGATCTTGCTCTTGGTGGACAGCTCCGCATGCACTTCCAGACCGATGACAGCTTCGTATTTCATGTTTGTCTTCCTCCCTTACAGTGCAGCGATGATGTTCTTGAGACCGGACGCCTGCTCAAAGGCCAGACCGGCGTTCAGCAGCGTCTGCTCGCCGAAGCGCGGACCGATGAGCTGCATGCCGACCGGCATATGATTCTCATCAAAACCGCACGGCTGAACCAGACCCGGCAGACCGGCGATATTGACAGAAACCGTGCAGATATCACCTGCGTACATCTCGAGCGGATTGGTGGTCTTGGAGCCGATCTCGTAAGCGGTGGTCGGCGCAACCGGCGTCAGGATGACGTCGCACTTCTCAAATGCGTTTGCAAACTCCTCGCGGATCTTGCGCTGTGCGGCACGAGCCTTCTTGTAGTACGCATCGTAGTAGCCGGAGGACAGAACGTAGGTGCCCAGCATGATGCGGCGCTGAACCTCGGCGCCGAAGCCCTCGGAACGGCTCTTGGTGTACAGCTCGATGATGTCATCGCCTGCATTCGGGGTACGGTAGCCGTACTTTACGCCATCGAAACGGGCAAGGTTGGAGGAAGCCTCTGCGGAAGAGAGGATGTAGTAGATCGGCAGTGCATACTCAACGAGCGGCAGAGAGATCTCGAATACCTCAGCACCCATCGCCTTGTAGGCCTCGGCGGCTGCCATAACGTTCTTGCGGACAGCATCCGAGATGCCCTCGCCGAAATACTCCTTCGGCAGACCGATCTTGAGGCCCTTGACGTCTGCGTTCAGGTTTGCGCGCAGCGAACCCTCAAACGGGGTCTTGACAGAGGTGGAATCGTGCAGCGGATCGTGACCGGTAACCGCATCGAGCAGCATGGCTGCATCCTCGATGGAGCGGCCGAACGGGCCGATCTGGTCGAGAGAAGATGCGAATGCGATCAGACCGTAACGGGAAACCGCACCGTAGGTCGGCTTCATGCCGACAACGCCGCAGAAGGACGCCGGCTGACGGATAGAGCCGCCGGTATCCGAGCCGAGCGCCAGCGGAGCCTCGCCTGCTGCAACAACAGCAGCGGAGCCGCCGGAGGAACCGCCCGGTACGCGGTCGAGACCATGCGGGTTGTGGGTCGGGTGCATAGCCGAATTCTCGCAGGAGGAGCCCATTGCGAACTCGTCCATGTTGGCCTTGCCGGTGATGACCGCATCGGAAGCAATCAGCTTCTCCATAACGGTTGCATTGTACGGCGGCTTGAAATTGCCCAGCATCTTGGACGCGCAGGTGGTCAGCGTGCCCTTGGTGCAGATGTTGTCCTTAATGGCGATCGGGATACCGGCCAGCGCGGACAGCGTATCGCCGGCGGCGCGCTTCTTGTCAACCGCTTCTGCCTGTGCCAGCGCGGATTCCTCGGCTACGGTAACGTAGCCCTGAACCTTATCCTCTACCGCCTTGGTGCGGGCAAAAACGTCCTTTGCCAGCTCTACTGCGGAGATTTCCTTTTTGCCGAGCAGCTCGGACAGCTCGGACGCAGTTTTTTCGTAAAGTGCCATGATTCTGTCCCCTCCTTACTCGACAACACGCGGAACTGCTACGCCGCCGCACTGGAAGTCCGGTGCATTCGGCTCGATCAGCTCATCCGGTGTGAATTCCTGAATCACTTCGTCCTCGTGGAACGCATTCTTGCGCTCGGTGTTGATAACATCGGTGATATCGCCCAGGTCAAGCTCAGCCAGCTTGTCCACCATTGCGACGATACCCTGCATGTCATCGGCCAGACGGTCGAAAATGCCGCCGGTCGAATCCAGACGTGCCAGGGACGCGATGTGCTCAATTTCTTTTCTGGAAATTGCCATGTCGTTTGCCTCCTAATTATTTATCTTAAATCTATGATACGAATTTTATGATCTATCGTAGGACGGGGTGCCCTACGGCATATCTTATTTAAGCGTTTCCGCTGCCTTCTTCAATCATCGTCTTAAACTCTTCTTCGGTCAAGACCGGGATTCCCAGTTCTGCCGCCTTCTGCAGCTTGCTGCCGGCATTCTCGCCTGCGACAACGTAGCTGGTCTTTTTCGAGACCGAACCGGCCGCTTTGCCGCCGAGAGACTCGATCAGATCGTTGATCTCCTTGCGGGTATAGAGCGTCAGGCTGCCGGTCGCCACGATGGTCTTTCCTGCGAGCAGGTCGCTCTTTGCAGTCTTTTCACCGATAAAGTTGACGCCGTGTGCGCGCAGCTTTTCGATGAGTGTATGCGACTGCGGCAGCTCCCGCCAAGCGGCGATGCTCTCCGCGGTGGTCTGTCCGATGTCGCGGATCTCGGTCATTTCCTCTACCGGTGCGGCAAGCAGTGCGTCCAGCGAGCCGAAGTGGTCGCTGAGGATGCGGCCCGCCTTCTGTCCGACATGCCGGATGCCGAACGCAAACAGCAGCCGCGACAGGTCGCGGGTCTTGCTGGCTTCAATCGAGCGGACAAGATTGTTCGCCCAGACATCCACCTTTTTGCCGAGCGGCAGCAGCTGCTCGACCGTCAGGTCGTACAGGTCAGCCGCCGACTTGACCAGTCCGGCGTCGATCAGCTTCTGCAGGTTGCCCTCGCCGCAGCCGTCGATGTCCATCGCGTCACGCGACGCAAAGTGCATCAGGTTTCGCAAAAGCTGCGCCGGACACGAGGCACTCGTGCAGCGAATCGCAGCTTCGTCCTCGTCATCGTAGACCGGAGCGCCGCACACCGGACAGACCTTCGGGAACTCATACGGCACGGAATCCAGCGGGCGCCGGTCCTTTTCCACGCCGATGATCTCCGGAATGATTTCTCCGGCTTTTCGGACGGAAACAATGTCGCCCACGCGGGCATCGAGCTGACGGATAAAATCGCGGTTGTGCAGCGTTGCACGCGAAACCGTTGTCCCGGCAAGCCTTACCGGCTCAAGCACGGCATTCGGCGTCAGCACGCCGGTGCGTCCCACCGTGATGACGATATCCTTGAGCAGGGTCTGCTTGACCTCGGGCGGGTACTTGTACGCCGCCGCCCACCGTGGAAATTTCGCGGTCGAGCCGAGCGTTTCGCGCTGCGCGAAGGAATTGACCTTGACAACAGCACCGTCAATGTCGAAATCCAGCTCACCGCGGGTCTCACCCATGTTCTCAATCTCGCGCTGCACGTCCCGCGGGTCGGTGTAGACCGGATAGCGCGGGCTTGTCGGGAAGCCGAGGCTCTTGAGGTAATCGAGCGCCTGCACATGGCTTTCCATCGGCAGCTCGTCGCTGTTCTGGATGTTGAAGCAGAAGATGGACAGCTTTCTTTCCCGCGTAATTTTGCTGTCCTTCTGCCGCAGAGAACCCGCCGCCGCGTTGCGCGGATTGGCCAACAGCGGCTTTTCGTGCAGCTCCAGTTCGGCGTTGAGGGCATCGAACACGGACTTTTTCATGTAGACCTCACCACGCACGATCAAATGCGGCGGCGCGTTCTCCAGCTTTTTCGGGATGTCCTTGATGGTTTTGAGGTTCTTGGTTACGTCCTCGCCCACCTGACCGTCACCGCGTGTCGCACCGCGGACGAACACGCCGTCCACATATTCGAGCGCGACCGAAAGGCCGTCGATCTTGTACTCGACAACGTACTCCGCCTGTCCGACGGCATTCTCCACACGGGAATAGAACTCGCCCAGCTCGTCAAACGAGAAAACATCCTGCAGGCTTTCGAGCGGGTAGGCGTGCGTCACCTTGGCAAACCGGCTGCTCGCCGTACCGCCGACCCGCTGGGTCGGAGAGTTCGCGTCTGCCATCTCCGGATGCTCGGCCTCGAGCGTGCGAAGCTGACGCTGCAGCATGTCGTACTCATAGTCGGTGATCTCGGGCGCGTCCTCGTTATAGTATTTTTCGTTGTGATACCGCAGCTGCTCCCGCAGAGCGGTAATCTGCTCACGCACGTCCATAATAAAACTCCTTTGGTGTGAGCAAATACTCACACAGATTAAGTATACCAAATGACGAGCAGTTTTTGAAGTATTATTTTCCGATTTCGTGAGAAATATCCGAATTTTCCTCGTAATCGCGGATTTCGCCGAGCAGATCAGAGCCGGAGCCGCCGATATAGGTGTACCGTTCGGGCACCGTGCCGACGATAACCGTGTCCGTGACCGGGTATGTCGAGACGATTTCCCGGTCTTCCCCGCCAAACGGCGTGAGAATGCGGAAGCCGGCGTGTACCTCAATGAGAATCCGGTGGCGCGTCTGGTTGATGCCCGCCGAGGTAAACGCGCTGACGAACTGCGCCTCCATCTGAGCAAGACCCGCAAGACCGACCTTCACCCTCGGGCCCATTCCGGTAAACAAACTGGGCGCGAATACCGTGCCGAGCGGCACCTCGGTCTGCGTTTCCTCCAGATAATCCAGCCGGTCAAACAGACCGTTGACGATACGCGCCTTCACCTTTCCGACTGCGATAATATCCGTACGCAAGGCCGTGATGCGGTTGTCGCTGTCGCGCTCAAGCACCACAAGGTCGGCAAATTCGTCCGGATGGGAGAAAACCTCGTCCTCCATCAGCGTGTTGATCTCCTTGATGGCGCTGTCCTCGCAGACGTTGACGGCGTACTCCATGAAAATGCGCTGAAAGCGTATAGTCAGCAAGCCAAGGCCAGCCGCTACTATCAGTATCAGTATGACAAGTGCCAGTCTCCTGCCGTTTTTTCGTCTGCGCCGCATAATACCACCCCATTCAGCGTATGCGGCATACGTTTGCATAATCACCTTGTCGCACCCTGCGGTAAAGCGTTACAATATATTTCTCTATTAAAAAACTGTCCTAAACCGTCCTAAACTGTTTTACTATTATTATCTGCCAATATATATTCCCCTTTTAACAGATTAGGACACATTAGGACGGTTATTTTACATAACCGCTTAACCGTCACGTTAATTACTGACTACTAATTACCAATTCGCAATCACCAATTAACAAAAAAGAAGCACCCGATAAATCAGGTGCTTCTTTGCGCTTAACAACTAAATGAGGAATTAGTCCTCGTAATCCTCGCCGTCCTCGAGCAGAGCACGGATGGACAGAGATACCTTCTTCTTCTCATCGTTGATGTCGATGATCTTAGCCTCGACAACCTGGCCAACCTCCAGCTCGTCCTCCGGCTTTGCGATGCGGTGATCAGCGATCTGAGAAATGTGGATCAGGCCGTCAACGCCCGGTACGATCTCAGCGAATGCGCCGAACGGCATGAACTTGAGGATCTTAACCTCAGCAACAGAGCCGATGTCGTACTTGGACTTGAATACGTTCCACGGATTGTCCTCCTCGCGCTTGTAGCCGAGGGAGATCTTCTTGTTTTCCTTATCCAGACCGATAACGAATACCTTTACCTTGTCGCCAACAGAAACGACCTCGGACGGGTGCTTGATGCGGCCCCAGGACAGCTCGGAGATGTGAACCATGCCGTCCACGCCGCCGATGTCTACGAATGCGCCGTAGGAAGTCAGGGACTTAACGGTGCCGTCGTACTCGTTGCCGATCTCGATGGTGTTCCAGATCTGCTCAGCAGCAGCCTTGCGAGCCTCCTGCTGGATCTGACGGATAGAACCAACAACGCGCTTGCGCTGACGGTTGATCTCGGTGATATAGAAGGACTGCTTGGTCTTAACCAGCTGGCTCATCGGCTGATCCTTCGGTACGCCGGTCTGGGATGCCGGGATGAATACGCGTACGCCGAATGCAGTTGCTACAACGCCGCCGCGGTTCTCCTCAACGATGGTGCCCTCAACCGGGGTGTGCTCCTCGTAAGCCTTCTCAACGGTCTCCCAGCCCTTCAGCTGATCAACGCGCTTCTTGGACAGAGTGATGGTGCCCTCGCCGTCGTTTACGCGAACAACAACAGCCTCGATCTCGTCGCCAACGTGGATGTTGGCAGCTACGTCGTAGTTCGGGTCGTCAGACAGCTCACCCAGCGGGATATACGCAGTGTGCTTAACGCCCAGATCTACCTGTACGTCGTTATTGGAAATACCTACAACGGTGCCGGTTACCTTTTCTCCATTATTTAAAGTCTTGAAGGACTCCTCCAGCATTGCTGCAAAGTCCTCACCAGTTTCAATCTTGGTTTCTTCGCTCATCATGTTACTGACCTCCTTAATTATCCATGCCGGTGTGGATGCTCCCGCCGTGATCCCGATGTGCTGGTGCTGCCCGAGCTCCTGCGTAGTAAGCTCTGCCGCGTCTTCGATGTAGCGCACATCCGAGCACAGCGACCGGCTGATCTCATACAGCCGTTTGGTGTTGGAGCTTTTCTTATCTCCGATCACGATCATTTGATCCGATACACCGGCAAGCAGACGAGCCTCCGACTGGCGCTCATCCGTCGCTTTACATATTGTATCAAAAATTTTGAGGTTTGTACACCTTTTTTTTATAAGTCCTACGGAAATATTCCAAATTGACCGGTTGACGGTGGTCTGTGCGACCAGAGAAATGGGTTTATTTCCCATTTCGAGCCGTTCCGAGAAGGCTCTTGCCTGCTCCTCGCCCTCAAGCACGACCGACTCGCCGCACCAGCCCTGAATGCCCACAACCTCCGGATGTCCTGCGCTGCCGAGAATGACGATCAGCCGTCCGTCCGCGCTCTCTTTATCCACGATTTTGTGTATTTTCCGCACAAAAGGGCAGGTTGCATCAAAGATTTCGCACTTTTTTGCTTGAAGCAGCGTGTATACATTCCGCGGTACACCGTGCGCCCGAATGAGCACGCCGGCACCGTCCGGAATGTCCTCAAGCGCATACGCGGTGTACACACCGAGCTTCTCCAGCCGCTCGATTTCGTGCATGTTGTGAATGATTTCACCATAGGCATAAATTTTTCCGTTTTTTTTCGCCTGCTGCTCGGCGAGGTCCACGGCACGGCGTACGCCGAAGCAGAATCCGGCGGTCTTGGCTACCGTTACGCTCATACCTGCTCCTTCAGCGCGTAGATGCGGCGCAGGATATCATCCGCGATCAGGCCGTAGTCCTTCTGCTTCGGATCCGGCGTGAACGGCTTGCCGATCACGACCGTGGCTCTGCAGCGGAAACGCTTGCCCTCGGTGATATACATCGGCAGGATCGGCGCCCGGGTCTTGACCGCCAGCATAGCCGCGCCTTTTTTGGTTTCGCCCTCGGCGGCGTGGCGTGTGCCCTGCGGGAAGATGATGAGCTTCTGACCGGCACGAACCGAGCCGAGCGCGGTCTTGATGGCGGTGATATCCGCGCCCTCACGGTCGATCGGAAAAGCGCCGAGCGCCGCGATCAGCCACGCGAATATCTTCTTCCGGAACAGCTCCTTTTTCGCCATTAGGCGCAGCGGTGTCTTGCCGCCGAGTGCGACCGCCGCAAACGGCGGGTCGGACAGCTGCACATGGTTCGGACAGACAACGCAGCCGCCCTCCGGGATGTTTTCGCGTCCGATCACGCGGTAGCCAAAGAAAATATGGAATGCCAACGCTACAAGCGGCACAACCAGAGCCTGGAACCAGCGGTGGTACTTGAATTTCATGCCTTTTCCTCCGTTTTTTCACGAATAATACGCAGAACGGCTGCTATGCTCTCCTCGAGCGTCAGGCTGCTCGTATCCAGCAGAACCGCATCGTCCGCCTGTTTGAGCGGCGCAACGGCTCTCGTCATGTCCTGCCTGTCGCGCTCGTTGATATCGTGCAGGATGCCGTCCATCGTCACCTGCTGGCCCTTCTCAATCAGTTCCTTATAGCGGCGCTCCGCGCGGGACTGTGCAGACGCGGTCAGGAAAATCTTGACCGGCGCATCCGGCAGGATAACCGTGCCGATATCGCGGCCGTCCATCAGGATGCTGCTGTTTTTCGCCATGCTGCGCTGGGTCTCCAGCAGAAACCGGCGTACTTCCGGCACAGCGGACACCTTGGACGCGTAGTACGAAATCTCCGGTGTGCGGATGGCTTCGGAGACATCCTCGCCGTTCAGGAGAACGTGCTGTGCGCCGTCCTGATAGGTCAGCTGAATGGCAATCTCCGGCAGGGTTGCGATAATGCCTGCCGTATCCTCTCCGGCAATGCCCCTGCGGCACACCGCCAGACCGATGGAACGGTACATCGCACCCGTATCCACATATACATAGCCGAGTTTTGCCGCGGCAGCACGCGCCACGGTGGATTTTCCGGCCCCGGACGGACCGTCAATGGCAACCGAAATGTACTTCATCATGATTCCTCCTCCGCAGCCGACAGACCCGCCAGACGGCCCGTGGACCACGCAATCTGCAGGTTGAAGCCGCCCGTGTAGGCGTCCACATCGAGCACCTCACCTGCGAAATACAGGTGCGGCAGCTTTTTGGACTCCATGCTTTTCGGGCTGACCTCGCGGACGGACACGCCGCCCGTGGTGATAATCGCCTCGGCGATCGGACGCTTGCCGGAAAGCTCGACCGGAAACGCCTTGAGTACGCGCAGCAGCGCCGCCCTCTGTGCCTTGGTGATGGAATTGACCTTCTCGCGCGGGTCGATGCCGCTCTTTTCGATCACCACCGGAATCAGCTTCTTCGGGAGCAGCTCACCGAGCGCGTTGATAAAATCGCTGTTCTTGTGCTTGTCAAAGTCCGCGAGCAGACGCTTGTCGAGCGTCTTTTCGTCCAGCGCAGGCTTGAGATCAATCTCCACACGGTACTTTTTGCTGCCGAAATAGCGCATATGCGCACTCGCGGACAGCACCAGCGGACCGGACAGACCGAAGTGCGTGAACAGCATTTCACCGAAGTCTGAGTAGAGCTTCTTCTCGTTTTCATACACGGTCAGCTGCACGTTGCGCAGGCTGAGACCCATCAGCTTTTGACAGGTGTCGCCGTCCTCGACCAACGGCACGAGCGACGGATTTGCGGGCACAACCGTGTGTCCCGCCTGCCGGGCGAAGCGATAGCCGTCACCGGTCGAGCCGGTCTGCGGATAGGACGCGCCGCCGGTCGCCACGATAACGCGATCCGCCTTGTACGTCTTGTGACCGGCACGAACGCCTGTGAGCACACCGTCCTCGATGAGCAGCTCGTCTGCGGTCGTATGTACGATGGTCACACCCGCCTTTTTCACCCACAGGAACAGCGCGTCAATGATGTCGGCTGCCTTGTCCGACTGCGGGAACACGCGGTTGCCGCGCTCTGTTTTGAGCGCCACGCCGCGGCTCTCGAAAAAGTCCATCACGTCCGCCGGACCGAAGCCGCCGAGCGCGGAATACAGAAAGCGCGGATTGACCGGCACGTTGCGCAGAACCTCCTGCACATCGCAGTTATTGCACACGTTGCAACGGCCCTTGCCCGTGATAAACAGTTTGCGGCCAACTTTTTCGTTGGTTTCCAGCAGCGTCACCTGCGCGCCCTGCTCCGCGGCAGTGCCTGCCGCCATCAGACCGGCTGCGCCGCCGCCGATTACGATAATGTTCAATTTATATCGTCCTCCGGTTTTTCATATACGTCGTATTCTTCCCAGATGCGCTCCAGCTTGTTAAATGTCTGCTCAATCTCATCGCGGCGGCTCATGCCGACGGCCACGATCAGTGCGTTGATGACCGACAAGGGCGCCACGAGCGAATCGACAAAGCTCGCCATATCGCTGCGTGCGAGCAGCACATGATCGGCCACACGCGCCAGCGGCGACAGCTGCGAGTCGGTCAGTGCGATAACGCGGGCACCGCGGTCGCGGGCGTACTTCATCGCACTCAGCGTGCGCTTGGAGTAGCGCGGGAAGCTGATGCCGAACAGCACGTCACCCGGTCCGACACGGAGCACCTGCTCAAAAATCTCGCTGACGCTGTTCGTATGTACAAGCGTCACATTTTCAAACAAAAGGTTGAAGTAAAAGCCTAAAAAGCTGGCTAAAGCGCTTGAAGAGCGCACACCGAGGATGTAGATCCGCTTGGCGCCCATGAGCGCATCCACCGCGCCCTGAAAGGCATCGCGGTCGATCTCGTCGAGCGTTACGCGGATCATATCCGTGTCCGCATGCAGCACGGTCTGCAGCACATCGCGGCCGCCCATGCGGTCGCCCGCGACCTCCATGCGCTGCACCGAAGTCAGCTTGTTGCGGATCATCTCCTGCAGAGCGCGCTGCAGGTGCGGATAGCCGTCATAGCCAAGCTCGGTCGCAAAGCGCACGACCGTACTTTCACTCACGCCGACAGTCACACCCAGACGGCTCGCGGTCATGAACGCAGCCTTGTCGTAGTGCTCTAAGATAAAACGCGCGATCTGCTTCTGACCCTTGGAAAAGCCGGGCAGCTCGCTTTGAATTTTTGTGATCAGGTCATTCATTATATTCTCTCCTGCATTGCATTCTCTGCATACATTCCTGCATTTGCACGATACTATTGTAAGTGAACCTGCAAAAAAATGCAAGAGCATATGGGTGCAAATTGCAAAAAGACAGGGATTTCCTTAGAAGATCAGAGGTTCTCCTGCACGTCGGCAGCGATGTCCTGCAAATAGCCGATCTCCTCGTCGGTCAGCTCGCGCCATGCACCGCTCTTGAGGTGCGGGTCGAGCGGCATCGTACCCATTGCCACGCGCTTGAGGCGGCGAACCTCCAGACCGCACTTCTCGCACATTTTGCGAATCTGGCGGTTGCGGCCCTCGTGAATGGTCAGGCGCAGCTTGGCGCTCAGCTCATCGCGGTCAATGGTAACAACCGTTGCCGGACGGATGCTGTAGCCGTCAATCTCCATCGGCTCTGCGAGCTTCGGGATGTTTTCCAGATTGCCGCGCACGCGCACCTCATAATGCTTCTCGACCTCGTGGCGCGGATGGGTCAGCGCGTTGAGCAGATCGCCGTCGTTCGTCAGCAGCAGCAGACCCTCGGAGTTGTAGTCCAGACGGCCGACCGGCACAACACGCGCACCGCAGCCGCGCACGAGGTCGGCAACCGTCTTGCGGCCGTGCTCGTCCTTCATGGTGGTGACGTAACCGCGCGGCTTGTACAGCATTAAGTACACCTTTTCCTCGGCACCGCCGATGGGCTTGCCGTCCACGAAAATTTTGTCACGGCGCGGATCGGCCTTGTCACCGACCGAAGCCTTTTTGCCGTTTACCGTTACGCGGCCGTCGTCGATCCAACGCTCCGCCTCACGGCGGGAGCACAGGCCTGCCTGAGCCAGTAATTTCTGCAGTCTTTCTTCCATGTATAATTCCTCTTTCTCAATTATTGCATTATGTAACATTATTCCGTAGGACGGGGTGTCCTCACCCCGCCGTCTAACGACAATCGCCGTATCAACAACAACGGATACCGTAAAAATGAAAACCGGTATCTCAATAATCCCCATTGCACTCATTGGTTCATTGGGGAACGGCGGGATGCGGTCAGTCCGCCCTACAATAAAGTGTGTTGCTAATTTGTAAATCGCTCTAAAATTTTCTCAACGATACCCTTTTCCTCCGCCGGCAGCAAGGATTCCCCGCCATAGACCAGTGTATCGCGTCCCAAGACGCAATCCCCGAGCCGATACTCCATCGAACCCGCCTGTGCCGTCTTCACGACCGGTGCATAGCAGATTTTTTCGCCGTAGCGCACGCGCTGCAGCTTCTCTTTCTCGCCGGGCAGCAAATACGCCGTCACGGTATTCTTCGCCGCGAGCGGCACGGACGCGGTATCGCCGCCGAACACGCGTGCGTTTGCAATCGTGTCTCCTGCTTTATGCAGCGTGACCTCGCTGTACTGCGCGAAACCGGCGTCGAGCATCTCCATGTGGTCGTTCCAATCGTTCGGGTCATTGAGCGTCACCGCGATGATGGTGCGCCCGTTTCGCTCGGCCGCCGAGACCAGACACCGCCCTGCCGCCCGCGTAAAGCCGGTTTTCACGCCGATCGCGCCGTCATACATGCTCAGCAGACGGTTGTGATTGCTCAGCGCGTGCCCGCTGACCGTGCAGCTTTTTGTCGAGACGATCTGCCGGAACACCGGGTCCTTGAGCGCCGCCGCCGTGATTTTCGCCAGCTCATGCGCGGTGGTGTAGTGCGTGTCCGACGGCAGGCCGTTCGGATTGTCGAAATGCGTGTCCGTCAGACCGAGTTCCACCGCTTTGGCGTTCATTTTGCTCACAAAGGCGTTCATGCCGCCGCACTCTCCTGCGATGGCGACCGCCGCGTCGTTGCCGGACGCGAGCATGAGTCCGTACAGCGTATCCTGCAGAGAGAGTGTCTCACCTGCTTTCAGGTACATGGACGAGCCTTCCACGGCGGCGTACTCCGGCTTTACGGTATACACGCGGTCAAGGTCGCCCTCACCGAGCGCGACGAGCGCGGTCATGATCTTGGTGGTGGACGCCATCGGCAGGCGGCTGTCCGCGTTCTGCTCGAACAGCGTTTCACCTGTGTCTGCATCGATCACGACGGCCGCCCGTGCGCTCACCGCGCCTGCCCTCGGCAGCACGAGCAAAAGCGCGAGCACGCAAAACAGCTTTTTCACATTGCACCACTCCCCGCATAACAAAACCTACTCAGCATTCACGCGAGTAGGTTTTGCGGGAAAACGCGGTTTTATTCGTCGCCGGACAGGGTTTCCGCCACTTCGGCTGCGTCCTCGGTCTTGCCCTTGAAGCCGCTGACGAAATTGGACACCTTGTTGATCGCGCCCGGGATCATCTCGACCAGACGGTCCACCGTGTCGGATGCCTGTGCGTTGATGCCGAGGATATTGGCGCTGCCGTCCCTGCCGATGACAAGGAAGCACACCGGCGAAACCGTCACACCGGCGCCACTGCCGCCGCCGAACGCAAGCGGAGACCCGCTTGCCGCGTGCTTGGACGCGAACTCGCTGCCGCCTGCGCCGAAGCCGAACGACACCTTGGAGACCGGGATAACGGTCGTGCCGTCCGCCGCCACGATCGGGTTGCCGATAATGGTATTAACATCCACCATTTCCTTGATTTTGGACATGGTTTCGGTCATCAAATCGCTGATAGGATGATGTTCACTCATAATTTTCGCCTTCCTTTATACGTTTTAACTGATTATTTGAAATATTTCTTGTACAGCTGATACATCGGCTTGCCATGCCGCAGCAGCACTCTGATGAGCGATATCGGCCGTATCGAGCAGTTTACGGTAAACGCCCACTCGGTATGGTCGGCGTTGAAGTCCGCGTCCGCGCTGACATGGTAATCCTGCATATCAAAAGTATTCTCCAGAAATGGAACAACGATTCCGCAGAGCGCCGCAGTCTGCCCGAGCAGAATGCCGGTCTGCGCCGCATCGTCCGTGCCGATAACTACGCGCGCCCGCAGTCTGCTGATGCGCAGGCGGTCGGTCAGGTCGCTGAGGAAATCGCGCACCGTGCCTGCAATCTCACCGACATCCAGTCCGTCCTTCGGCAGCGAGAAACCGGACTTGCCGCTCTTTTTCTTCTCGCTTTCCTCGGATTTCTTCTGCTCCGCTTCCGTTTCCTCTTTTTTCTTTTTCAGGTGGCGCGGTCTCGGGTACAGCGGAATGCGAACCGGCCCATACCGTGCCTCCACGCTCACCTCGCCGGTCACGCCGACGGCTTCAATGCCTGCCCGAATGTTCAGTAGCACCAGCACAATCACCAATGCCAGCAGTACAATTCCAAGCAGAATGCCTAAAATCCAGAGTAAAACCGTTCCCATAGGCGGTCACTCCGTTTCCGGCGGCACAGGCTCGCCGTTCAAGAAGCGCAGCTGCTCGCCGGGCGGCGTCTCGTGCAGCGTGCCGTCCATGTTCAGCTCCATCTGCTCGTTTTCCTCGAGTGCGGGCAGCGCAGGAAGGTCCTCGATGCTTGCCAGTGAAAAGCTGCGCAGGAACTGGTCGGTCGTGCGGAACAGCATGGGCTTTCCGGGCACGTCCAGCCGTCCGGCCTCCTCGATGAGCCCCTTTTCCGCCAGACTGCTCACCGTATTCGATGAATCGACACCTCTCAGCTGGTCGATGAACGCACGCGTTACCGGCTGGCGGTATGCGATGATGGTCAGCACCTCAAGCGCCGCAGGCGACAGCGCAGGCGGTCTGCGCGATTCGGTCACGCGGCGCACATACGGCCCGTACATCGGCCGGGATGCCAGCTGCAGCTTGTCCTCGATGCGCAGCAGCATGATGCCGCGGTTCTCGAAGTCGTAGCGGTTCTCAAGTGCAGCCGCCGCGTCCAGCAGCTCTGCCGGTGCGGCCTCGAGCGCCGCGGACAGCCGTTCAAGAGTAACCGCATCGCCTGCCGCGAACAGCACGGCCTCCAGTCCGGCCTCGAGCGCCGTCATGCTGCCGTTATTTTGTGTTGTCATTTGTCAGCATCAGCTCCATCTCCTCGCCGTCCCCTTCCAAACGGATTCGGCGGGTCTTGGATAATTCCAGCACTGCCAGAAAGGTAGCCACAATCTCCGAGCGGTTTCTCGCATCGTCGAACAGCCGCATAAACGGCACGCGCATCCGGTACAGAAAGCGTTTGAGGATCGCGGTGACGCGTCCCTCTACCGGTGCAGGCTCCCGCCCGACAATGCCCTGAAACGAGGTCACCGGCGGCGGCAGACGGCGCTTGGTGCGGCGCAGCATTTTGTTTGCCGCGCGGATGAGATCGTTTACCGTGTGGTGATACTCCACCGGCGCATCATCCTGCCGTTCGGGCGGTTTGACGTAGATATCACGACCGGTTTCGTTCTTTTCCGCAAAAAACGCAGTCGCGCTCTTGAGTCTCTGGTACTCGAGCAGCATCTCGACCAGACCCGCTCGCGGGTCCTCCCCGTCCTCGTCCTCCTCGTGCTTCGGCAGCAGCATCCTGGACTTGATGTACACCAGCTGCGCCGCCATTGCGATGAAGTCACCGGCAACGTCCAGATCCATGTGCTCGGCCTCGTGCAGAACCGCCATGTACTGCTCAAGGATTTCCGCGATGGGGATATCGTAAATGCTCACCTTGTTTTTGGAAATCAGGTGCAGCAGCAGGTCAAGCGGCCCGTCAAAGTTGTCTAAATGAAAATCCATAGCTTACAGAAACAGGCTGACGAAGTTTACCGCCAGCATGAGAACGCCGTTGCCGACCCAGTCCATAATACCGTCCAGCCAACCGAACCAGAGCGCCACGATAAACACGAAAAAGATGATATTCTGGTACTTCTGCAGCTTGAGTGACCACGAAAACGGCAGAAAAGCGTCAACGACGCGCGAACCGTCCAGCGGGTGCACCGGAACAAGGTTGAACACACCCAGACCGATCGACATGCTCGCAACGATGAGCAGGAACTGCGACAGCGACCACAGGAATGTATTCGTCATGTTCATGCGCACCACAAAATACAGGCAGTACGCGATAAAGGCGGTGATAAAGTTGGATACCGGACCGGCAAGCGCAGTCAGCGCCATGCCCCAGCGTCTGTTCCTGAAATTGGCGATATTGACCGGCACCGGACGCGCCCAGCCGAAGCCGAACAGCAGCAGGCACAGGAAGCCGATCGGGTCGATATGCGCCATCGGCGACAGCGTTACGCGGCCGGAATCACGCGCGGTACGGTCACCGAGCAGATAGGCAGCACCGCCGTGCGCGGTCTCGTGGATGGACAGGCACAGTACGATCGCGGGCAGCGAAAGCGCCAGTGTGATAAATGCGGAGCGGATATCGCCGCTCATCAAAGCTCTCCAAAGCAAGCTGTTTCCTCCATTATTGCAGTGATTCTGATTCTATATTACCCTATAATGGATTATTATAACACGGATAGCGGTTGTTGTCACCCGAATATTTGTTCTGTACAACATTCGGCAGGATTTTGTCGTTTAATCGCAGGGCGGGGCCCCGCCCTGCATGATAACTTACCGAATGGATAATATCTTTGCTGCATAATTCTCCACTCAGTAAGTTTTAGCAGCACATTAACGGATTATCTGCTATAATTAACTTGTACATTTATGCACTTGGAGGCTTCGACATGAAACGACAGGACGGTAAACCGCGTTTATTCTCGTTTACACTGCGGGATTTTCTTATTTTCGCGGCGATATTTATCTGTGCACTGGTACTCTGCACCTTGCTGCGCCGCTCGGACATCAGCGACGGCTTCGCCTCTCCGGTATTTGTTCTCGCGGTGCTGCTCATCTCGCGCTTCACAAACGGATACCTGTTCGGCACGCTTGCCGCATTTCTGAGCGTTATCGGCATCAACTACATCTTCACCTTCCCCTACTGGGAATTTAACTTCACGATGACCGGCTATCCGCTGACGTTTTTCGTCATGCTGTGCGTATCGCTCATCACCTGCACGATGACCACCAAGATCAAGCAGCAGGAGCAGTTCCGCATGGAGAGCGAGCGCGAGAAAATGCGTGCCAACCTGCTCCGCTCGGTCTCGCACGACATCCGCACGCCGCTGACCTCCATCATCGGTTCAACCTCGGCCATTCTGGAAACGCCCGACCTGTCTCTCGAACAGCAGCATCAGCTGCTCGAGGATGTGCGCGATGACGCGCAGTGGCTGGTCCGCGTGGTGGAAAACCTGCTGTCCATCACCCGCATGGGCGAGGACACCCGGATCACCAAGCAGTCCGAGGCCGCCGAGGAGGTGCTCGGCGAGGTCGCCCGCAAATTCCGCAAGCACTATCCCGGTGTCAAGATATCGGTGGCTGTGCCGGATGAGCTGCTCATCGTACCGATGGATGCGATCCTCATTGAGCAGGTCATGACCAATCTGCTTGAAAACGCCGTTCGGCACGGCAAAAACACCACCCATATTGCGCTCTCTGTGCATCAGGATGGCGAAAACGCCGTCTTTGCCGTGCAGGACAACGGCGGCGGCATCCCGCCCAAGCTGCTGCCCATGCTGTTCAGCGGAACGCTGCGCCACAGCGACACGCCCACCGGAGACGGCAAGCGCAATATGGGGCTGGGACTTTCTGTATGCAACGCCATTGTCCGCGCACACGGCGGCACAATGCACGCACAAAATAAGGACGGCGGTGCGGAATTCATCTTCCGCCTGCCGATGATAGAAAAGGAGCCGGAACTGCAATGAACATTCGAGAAAAAATACTCATCGTGGAGGATGAAAAGAGCATTGCGCACTTTATCTCCACTATTTTGAACTCCAACGACTACGAAACGCTGCTGGCCCGCTCGGGCAGCGAGGCGAAGACCATGATCTCCTCGCACTGTCCGGATCTGGTCATCCTCGATCTCGGTCTGCCGGATATGGACGGCATTGACGTCCTGCGCGAGCTGCGCTCGTGGTCGAGCCTGCCGGTGGTGGTGGTTTCCGCCCGCTCGCACGAGCACGACAAGGTGCAGGCGCTCGATCTCGGCGCGGACGACTACCTGACCAAGCCGTTCGGCACCGCCGAGCTGCTCGCACGCGTGCGCACCGCCATCCGCCACACGAGAACTACCTCCGCGAACAGCGAAATCGCCCGCGAGGGCACCTACACGGTCGGTGAAATGACCATCGACTATAACAAGCATCAGGTGCTCGTCCGCGGCGAGAATGTCCACCTCACGCTCAGCGAGTTCCGTATCGTTGCGCTGCTCGGCAAATTTGCCGGCAAGGTGCTTACCTACGATTACATCATCAAGGAGCTTTGGGGACCGCGAGCCGGCGGTGACAACCAGATCCTGCGCGTCAATATGGCAAATATCCGCCGCAAGATCGAAAAAAATCCTGCCGAGCCGGAGTATCTGTTTACCGAGGTCGGCGTGGGATATCGTATGGCAGAGAATTCCGAACAATAACGCGGTATGCCGTATATAACGACATGCAGATGATTTACAACGGCGGGATGAGGTCATCCCGCCCTACAATTTAATTTATTTTATACCAACAAAAAAACCCGAGTCAAACGATTCGGGTTTTTTCATATAGTTTAGGTAAACTCCGTCGGCGAATAGCTGCCGTCCGCGATCTGCTGCGCGACTTCATCCGTCAGACCGTTGTAGACAACGCCCGGCTCCAGCGTAATGCCGTGAATTGCGGCAAGCTGAGAGACCGTTACAAACGCGTAGGTCTTATCCGTGCGGCTCTGCAGCTCGTCGATTGCTGCCAGCGCACCCCGAACCGAAGTCTCATACAGGTCGTGCATCAGGACAACATCGCCGTCCTGCGCCTGCTCCACGATGACCTTCTTTACATGATCGGCATCGCGGTAGTTCCAGTCCTCGGTATCCACGCTCCAGTTGATGATCGGATAGCCAAGCTCTGCGGCTACCGCCTTGACATCCGAGTTGACGCCGCCGCCTACCGGACGCAGCACCTGCGGTGCCTGCCCCGCAATATCCTTGATCGCATTGGTCGCATCGTCAATCTGTGTGCGGATATCATCCACGCCCAGACCGGTCAGATGGCACATCGGGTGATTCATGGTGTGGTTGCCCAGCTCATGGCCTTCGTTTACCATGCGCGGCAGCACATCCGATACCTCGGAGACACGCTCACCGACCATCAAAAACGTAGCGACTGCGCCGCGCTGCTTGAGACCGTCCAGCAGATAGTTGGTCAGGCCGTTCGGATAGCCGTCCTTCTTGCCGGTCGGACCGTCGTCAAACGTCAGCGCGATATAGACATCGGCCTCCGGAATATCGCCGTCCACGGCATCGCCCAGCTTATCCTTCATGTTTTTGAGGTATGCCTTCTGGCTGTCAAAGCCGTCAAGCGTTACGCCGGTGAACGAGAATACGCCGTCACCGAGATCGGTATACGTCTTGCCAAGGATCGCCGCAAGCACCTGCGGAGAAACGTAAAAACGGTTCTTGTCCTGATCCGTGTAGGTGGAGAAGCCATTGCCGGAGGCACGCTTGCCGTCCACCTTGGTCTTGCCGTCGTCCGCATCCACGGTCGCGGTGGATTCACCGCAGGTGACATTCCATGCACCCTTGCCGTCGTCCTCCGCCTTGCCGCCGAGCGCGGTCATCGCGGCCTTGAGCGGGATATACGCCGTGCCGTCCTGATCGAGCACGCCTGCACCCAGCTTTTTGCCTTCTTCCACCATGTGCTTGGTGCTGCCTTCATAGAGCAGCTGATCCGAGCCGGTTCGCATAACGATGCTGCCGCTCATCACCTGTCCCTCGTCCGGGCCGAGCACCTCGAGCGCCTGATCCGTAATTTCACCGATCTTCTTGTCGGTCAGCGCTTTTTTTGCCTGACTGATGATGATCAGATCGCCGTCTTCGGCGGCGACCTCGCCGGTCTGCCACGAAAGCGCCTGACAGATATCCTTGACCGGCGCATAAACCACGCCGTTCTTCTCCACCGGTGCGGAGGCGAAGGTTTCGGTCGCGTCACCGACCTGCAGGTTTGTATCACTGAGCTTAATTGTCAGCACGGTCTTTTTGAGCGTGATCGTGCCGGATTTAGCGTTCTCGTCCCAGTTCAGTTCCAATCCGAGGTTATCGCACAGTGAGCTGATGGACGCCATGCCGTTGCCCTGACTGTCACGGTAGGGCGCAGCGTCAACCTGTATCGCCTTGCCGTTCTTATATGCATTCGTGTTGCCCACCTGATACACCAGCACGTTGTTGCTGCTGACCACGTTTCCGACAATCGAGCGGATCGCCCGCACACCGAAGAAAATGACCGCAATGATCAGAATGATCAGGGCAAACAGTACACCGTAGTGACTGTTGCGCCGTCTGCGTCTTCTTCTATGCGGGCTGCGCGGCGCCTGCCGCGCCGATTCATATGCCATTTTTGTCATCCTTCCTATCCTTTTTATAGTATATGCTTCTAAGATATAAGTATACCACCTTTCGACACAAAGCGAGGTTACAGTTCTGTTACTTTTTACAGCTTCCGCCCGCACTTTTCCTGTCCTTTTCTGACGACAGACTTACGGCAGCACCGCACAATGAAAGCCGCGGCTTCTTGCGCGAGTTCCGTCCGCGCTGCCGCGGCTTCTTGCACAGGCTCCGGTCGCGCTGCCGCGGCTTCTTGCGCAGGCTCCGGTCGCGCTGCCGCGGCTTCTTGCGCGAGTTCCGTCCGCGCTGCCGCGGCTTCTTGCACAGGCTCCGGTCGCGCTGCCGCGGCTTCTTGCGCAGGCTCCGGTCGCGCTGCCGCGGCGCTTTGCCTTACAAATCCTCGCCTGCACTCCAGTTGATAAGATGAGGCGACTTCTTCGGCTGCACAGCTGCCGGGTCGGGCACCTTTACACCGAAGAAATCATACCACTGACCGCACTGCTCGCACTGCCAAGCCGTTGCTTCGGTTTCATCCATGATGAAAATCTCGTTTCCGCATTCACAATTTAGAATTGTCATGATACTTCCTGCTTTCCTGCTGTTATATTTCTGCTATCAGTATAGCACAAGCCGCGCATAAAGTCGAATGTCGGCGCAAAGAAAAAGGGAGTGTTTCCACTCCCTTTCTGTTCGGTTACGGCAGCCTGAGCAGTCCCGCCTCGCGCAGACTGTTGAGCAGCTCGTTGAACCGTGCAACGATGTCGTCCGCACCGGTTGCGTCTGCTACCGATGCCGCCGGTTCCGGACTTGCACCGGCAGGTCCGGTCGGACCGGTTGGGCCGGTTGGGCCGGTCGGGCCGGTAGCGCCGACTGCGCCTGCTTCACCTGCAGGGCCGGTCGCGCCGACTGCGCCTGCCTCACCTGCGGGACCGGTCGGGCCGGTGGCACCGACTGTACCTGCTTCACCTGCGGGTCCGGTCGGTCCGGTTGGGCCAACTGCACCCGCTTCACCTGCGGGGCCGGTCGGGCCGGTAGCGCCGACTGCGCCCGCTTCACCGGCGGGACCGGTCGGGCCGGTTGGGCCGACTGCGCCTGCTTCACCTGCGGGGCCGGTCGGACCGGTCGGGCCGGTAGCACCCGCTTCACCTGCGGGGCCGGTCGGGCCGGTAGCGCCGACTGCGCCCGCTTCACCGGCGGGACCGGTCGGGCCGGTTGGGCCGACTGCGCCTGCTTCACCTGCGGGGCCGGTCGGGCCGGTTGGGCCAACTGCGCCTGCTTCACCTGCGGGGCCGGTCGGACCGGTAGCACCGACTGCACCCGCTTCACCTGCGGGGCCGGTCGGGCCGGTCGCGCCGACTGCGCCTGCTTCACCTGCAGGTCCGGTCGGGCCGGTTGGGCCGACTGCGCCTGCTTCACCTGCGGGGCCGGTCGGACCGGTTGAGCCGACTGCGCCTGCTTCACCTGCAGGGCCGGTCGGGCCGGTTGGGCCAACTGCGCCTGCTTCACCTGCGGGGCCGGTCGGGCCGGTAGCGCCAACTGCGCCTGCTTCACCTGCGGGACCGGTCGGGCCGGTTGGGCCGACTGCGCCTGCTTCACCTGCGGGGCCGGTCGGGCCGGTTGGGCCAACTGCGCCCGCTTCACCTGCGGGGCCGGTCGGGCCGGTTGGGCCAACTGCGCCCGCTTCACCTGCGGGGCCGGTCGGGCCGGTTGGGCCGATGGGTCCCGGGAAGCCCGGCGGTCCCGGAGGACCCGGAATGCCTCTCGGCCCCATTGGCCCCATCGGTCCCCTTTCTCCTCGCGGTCCGCGCGGACCCGGAGGACCCGGAGGACCGGGAGGTCCAGGAGGTCCCATCGCGTCCGGTCGGCCGTTGCCCATCACCGCATCGCACATGCGCTCCTGCCAGCGTTCGCTCGGGCGTTCCCAGTTGCCGCAGCAGTCCTGTCGATCGTTCATGTCGTTCTTCCCTTCCTTCCGATTTGCCGGAAATCTCCGGCAGTTCAATCTATGCCGAAGGCGGCTTTGCGGTGAGACCCTGCGCGGCAAAATACCGTCGGTTGTACGCCACCGCCGCCGACTGTGGACGCACAAGCGCTGCCCGTTCGTTCCAGGCACAGGCTTGCTTTGGGTCTCCCAATTTGTCCCAGCAGACACACAGGCCGAGTGCCGGTGCATACGCACAGGCGTTCACATCAACAAAGCCGTGCGGCGCTGTGCTTGCGGCTCGAATGGCGGTTTCGTACCAGAACACCGCCTGTCTTGCGCGGTTATCCGCGTATTCGAGGGTTGCAAGCGCACAGCACACGGCACTGCGCGGCACCTCCAGTGCAAATGAGAGGGTCAGTGCCCGCTTTGCCTGCTCGCGCTCTCCGAGGGCGGTCAGCGCCTGCGACAGACCAAGGCACGCATCTATTTTGTTCTCTGCCCAGCCGTCCGGCATCGCAAGGAAGGCTTCAAACGCTTCGACCGCCTGTGCGTACCGTTTATGCGCCAGCAGCTCGCGCGCGTAATAATAGCTGCCGCGTGCATCCAGCATTTTCCCCTTAGCGAGCAGGTTTTCGTAGATTTTCAGATTGCGGTCGGAGTTCGCACACGGCGGCTTGCGGTGTGTCACCGCCGCGTCTCCGTACCGGATGTTCCCGCGCGGCACAATGCACTCGTGCACCGCACCCTGCCATCGAAAATGCGCAGACGTTTTAAGCAACCGCTCACGGTAACAGAAAAACGTCGGTCTGCCCTGCTCATCAAAACCGGTGTGGTACGGCAGCATGACGACATCGACTGTGCCGTCCAGCTCCGCTTTGAGCGCAAGCAATTTCTGACGGTCGGACGGCAGAAGCACATCATCCGCATCCAGCCACAGCGTATAGTCCATGCGCGCCTGCGCAAACGAAAAATTGCGTGCGGCAGAAAAATCATCGCACCACGGGAACACCTGCACAGTGCCGTATTGTGCAGCGATCTCCCTCGTTTTGTCGGTCGAGCCGGTGTCCGTGATGCAAATTTCATCCGCAATGCCGCGCACGCTGTCCAGACACCGCGCGAGCACCTTCTCCTCATTGCGTACGATCATGCAAAGGCTGACGGTCGTCATAGCATCCCTCCCAACCAGTCTATGCAAGGCGAATGAAGGTTGCTAATCTGCACAGATTTTGGTACAATAATAAGAAGAGTAAATCATGGAAACGGAGAGATTTTTCGATGGAGACCGAAGTAAAGCTGACCAAACTTGCAGGCTGCGCCGGCTGCGGCGCAAAAGTCGGCGCCGGAACGCTCGTACACCTGCTTGAAGGCTTTCGCACGCATACCGACCCGCGTTTGATCGTCGGCTATGACAAGAGCGATGACGCAAGCGTGTATGTGCTTGACGAGAACACCGCGCTCGTGCAGACGACCGACTTCTTCCCGCCCATCGTGGACGATCCGTTCCTGTACGGACAAATCGCTGCTGCCAACGCGCTCAGCGACGTGTACGCCATGGGCGGTGAGCCCAAGCTCGCGCTCAACATCATGTGTCTGGCGCAGAGCATGGACAATCATGCGGTGCAGGAAATCCTGCGCGGCGGCTACGACAAGGCCTACGAGGCCGGCGCGATCATCACGGGCGGCCACACCATTCAGGGTGCCGAGCCGATTTACGGACTGGCGGTTTCTGGCTTCGTGCATCCGAAAAAGGTGCTCACCAACAGCGGTGCAAAGCCGGGTGATGTGCTGATTCTGACCAAGCCGCTCGGCGTTGGCGTGCTGACCACGGCAGCAAAAGCGGATCTGGTTGAAAAGTCCGTGCTTGACCGCATCTACCGCCAGATGGCTGCGCTCAACAAGGCCGCGCGTGACGTGATGGTGAAATATCCGGCGCACAGCTGCACGGATGTCACCGGTTTTTCGCTGCTCGGCCACAGCTTTGAGATGGCACAGGGCAGCGGCGTTTCCGTGCACCTTCGCGCGGACGACGTACCCTATCATGCAGAAGCATACCCGCTGGCAGAGATGGGACTGATTCCGGCAGGCGCGTACCGCAACCGGCAGTATGCGGAAGCCGGCGTATGTATCAAGGGTAAGGTTTCGCGCACCCTGCAGGATTTGTTTTACGACCCGCAGACCAGCGGCGGTCTGCTGTTTGCCCTGCCGGAGCAGGACGCACAAGGCTGTCTGGATGAACTGCAGCAGAGCGTACCGGAGGCGAAAATCGTCGGGTATGTTACCGAGAAACAGGAGTTTTCGATCTATTTGGAGTAAATTGAAAATTGGGGATGGAGAATTGAGAATGGAAAATTAACGCGGTGGTTGACCGTTTTCTTTTGAAATAGAACCCAATCAAAAAACACCCCGAACCACAGGTTCGGGGTCAGTCTGTCGAAAAAGTCGTATAGTCAACAGTTTTCAGTATTTCGCGCGGCAGCGCGCATAAAATAGCATTTGCTCTGCAAATGCTCAAAAAGGGGGAGCATGTATCACCATTTTTGAACTTCTGGAGGGAGAAAGTTTCTGTATAGAAACTTTCGGACGACTTTGGAACGGCCCACGGTCCGTTCCTGCTTGTCGGCGAAACTGTAGTTTCGCGACAGCCTCACCCCGAACCTAGGTTCGGGGTGTTTTCTATTCGGAGCAGAAACTGAAATCTGACATTTCATTCTCCATCCTCCATTTTCAATTCTCCATTACTCTTTCCCGCCCTGCAGGATATAAATTCCATGCTCAACGGGTTCGAGCACGGCCTGCAAATTTTCGCACGCGCCCTTGGGACTGCCCGGCAGATTGATGATCAGGCTCGTGCCGCGAATGCCCGCTGCCGCGCGCGACAGACACGCCTTCGGCGTAATCTGCATGGACGCTGCCCGCATGGCCTCCGGGATACCCGGCGCGAGCTTTTCGCAGACCTTGATGGTCGCCTCCGGCGTTACATCGCGCGGTGCAAAGCCGGTGCCACCGGTGGTGACGATGAGTGCGAACTTCTCCTCGTCGGCGGCACGGATGAGCGCGGACTCGATACGCGGCTGCTCGTCCGGCAGCACCTCGACCGCACCGACCGCGTAGCCTGCCCGCTCGAGCAGATTCTTGACGGCAGGGCCGCTCAAATCCTCGCGCTCACCGCGGAATGACCGGTCGCTGACGGTAATAACTTTAGCGGTCAGTGGGCGAACACTGTTCGCCCCTACGGAACACGACATATCACACACCTCCGAAGCCGCAGTGCGGATAGGTGCAGACCTCACAGCCGAGACACAGACCGCCTTCTCCGAGCGCAACAAAGTCGCGCCTGGTCAGCCGCACGCCCGCCGCGATGCGCGGCAGCACCAGATCAAAAATGGTGGCCTTGGCGTACATGACGCATCCGGGCAGACCCATCACCGGACGGCCGTCCGCGTAATAGCCCAACAGGAACATGGCGCCCGGGAGCACCGGCGCACCGTAGGTGACGATATCCGCACCGCTGGCCTTAATCGCACCTGGCGTCGAATCGTCCGGGTCAACACTCATGCCGCCGGTGCACAGAATCATATCGACCGGCTTGTTTTTCATCTGCTCGATGGCCGCCGCAACGTTCTCCATGCCGTCCTCGACCAGAACGTGCTCGGTCATTTTGATGCCGAGTGCAGCCAGCTTTCGTTCTACAACCGGCGTGAAGCTGTCCGGAATGCGGCCTTTGGCTACCTCGCTGCCGGTGGTGACAACCGCTGCTGTTTTCAGCGTAAACGGGCGGACTTCCAGAATCGGCGTGCCGCCCGCCGCCTGCTCAGCCTGCCGCAGCTTCTCCTCCTCGATTATAAGCGGAATCACGCGCGTGCCGCACAGCTTGTCGCCCGGATGGACGATGCCGTTGCCACGCCTCGTGGCAATCATGATTTCGTCAATACTGTTGACCGCGTTCAGCCGCTCGGTATCCACCAGAAAAACGCCGTCAATGTCCGAAGAAATCTCGATTTTTCCCTCTTTGGTCTCGCTTTTGCGCATATTGGCGTTCTGACAGAGCGCACACAGCCGCTCTGCCGCGTCATTCTCGTGCAGAAAACCCGGCTGCAGCTCCCAGACGTAAAGCTGCTCCTTCCCCATCGAAAGCAGCACCGGAATGTCCTCCGCGGTGACGATGTGGCCCTTGCGGAAGCGCGGCCCCTTGCTCACGCCCGGGATGATCTGCGTCATGTCGTGGCACAGAACATGACCGACCGCGTCCTCGGTTTTGATACATTTCATGGCTTTTCCTCCTCGATCTCGTCACCGGCGGTGATCGTGCCGCCCGTCAGCACAATGGCAAAGATACCGTCGGTCGGCATGACGCATTTGCCCGTCAGACGGCGGATTTCACAGTCATTATGGCATTCCTTGCCGATTTGCGTCACCTGCAGACGCGTTTTTCCCACGCGGAGCACCGTACCGACCGGTAAATGCTTGAGGTCAATCCCTTCGGTGAGGATGTTCTCCGCAAAGTCGCCCGCATGGAGTGTCAGACCGGTTCGGCGCATTTCGTCCACGCTCTCCTGCGCCAAAAGGCTGATCTGGCGGTGCCAGTTGCCCGCGTGCGCGTCACCGACGATGCCGTGGTTTTCCTTCACTGTGATACGCTCCACCGGGTGCTTTTTTGTTCCTTTATGTTCACTGATACAAACTGCAGCTACTTTTGACATAGTGCCTCCCATTCGCTAATTGAAAATTGAGAATGGAAAATGATTGCCTTAGTTATCGCGCTCTGCGCGATACCTCAATTCTCCATTCTCAATTTTCCATTATTTATCCTCCGATTTGACTCATACCTCTCCGGCTTTCACTCGGCTGCCCGGATTGCATATGGTGGCTGACCGGTTTCCCGAACATACCCTCGCGCAGTGCGCGTTCAAGGTTTTCACCGTGCAGACCGCGCAGCGGAATCTCCTGCGCCGAGTGCAGGCACGGTTTCAGCCTGCCGTCTGCGGTAACGCGAATGCGGTCGCAGTCCGCGCAAAAACGGTGGCTCATCGGGCGAATCAGACCGATTTTCCCCTTCCAACCGGGCATTCGGTACAATTCCGCAACGCCTTCATTCGGCAGACGCTGCAGTTCCGGCAGGGCGTGCAGCACCGCATCCGCAGAGAGAAACCGCTCACGCGGCCAGTCCGCGCACTCACCGATCGGCATGAGTTCAATAAAGCGCACCTCATATTCTCCGTCCTGCGCCAGCTGCGCCAGTGCCGGAATCTCATCCTTGTTTACGCCGCCGAGCAGCACGGCATTCAGCTTTGTGCCGCGGAATCCAGCGTGCCGCGCCGCGTCCAGACCGGCCAGCGTATCCGCGAGCGAGCCGCCGCGCGTCAGCGACGCAAATTTATCCTTATTTAAGGTATCCAGACTGATATTCAGCCGGTCAACCCCCGCTTGTTTCAGCTCTGCGGCGTACTGCGGCAGGAGTGCGCCGTTGGTCGTCATGGCAAGCTCCCGCACACCATTGATGGCACGCAGACTGCGGCACAAGTCCACGATGCCGCGCCGCACAAGCGGCTCTCCGCCGGTTAGCCGCACCTTGCTGACACCGAGCGAAACTGCCGTCCGCACGATCTCGGTCAGCTCCTCGAACGACAGCATTTCGCTGTGCGCCCGCTTGCACACGCCCTCAGCGGGCATACAGTACCGGCACCGAAGGTTGCATCGGTCGGTCACCGACAGCCGCAGATAGCGGATGTTTCTTCCTTGATTATCCAGCATTTTGCTCACTCCGTCAGCGGCATAACGTCCTCTGGGCAGACGTACAGCGTCAGCTTTTCCGTGCCGGAAAGCGTCTCCCAGACCGCCTTATCCAGCTCCCACCGCAGCCTGCCTGCGCCTGTCGTCTGCAGCATGACCACGGTCGAAAACGGGTTTTCGACTACGCGCTCGACCGTGCACGGAATGGCGTTCTCCGTGCCCTCTGTGGTAAAGTAATGCGCCCGAACGCCAACGTAAGCGATGTTTTCCGGCACATGCAGCGCGGTTTTGAGCGTTACGTTCCAGTCCTTGCAAAACAGGGTTCCATCCTGTTTTACCTCGGCGGCAGAGACGTTCTTGCAGCCGGAAATCAGTGCAGCACCCATGGTTGCCGGTGCGCGGAACAGTTCCTTGACCGTCTCCTTCGGGTCGGATTTTCCCTTGTTCAGCACGCACACCGTATCGCACAGGCGGTAGACCTCATCGCGGTTGTGCGTAACGAACAGCGTGCCGCACGAAAGATTTTTCAGGATGTCCGAAAGCTCCAGTTCCACCTGCCATTTCAGGTACGCATCGAGCGCGGAAAACGGCTCATCGAGCAGCACAAGCTCGGGCTGCCCGACCAGAATGCGCGCCAGCGCGCACCGCTGCTGCTGTCCGCCGGAAAGCTGACTTGGACGGTTGTTCTCCAGTCCTTCGAGTCGGAACGCGTGCAGGACCTCCCGCACCGCCTGTTCGCGCTCGTTTTTCGGACGGGCGTGCGCGCCTGCGCGGATGTTCTGCTCGACCGTCATGTGCGGGAACAGCGCGTACTGCTGAAACAGGCAGCCGACTTTTCGCTTCTGCGGCGGCAAGTCGATTTTCTTTTCGCTGTCGAACAGGACGCGCCCGTTCAACTCAATATGACCCTTATCCGGCCTCACGATGCCCGCGATGCACCCCAGCGTCATGCTCTTGCCGCAGCCTGAGGCACCGAGCAGCGCCATCACTTCCCGCTCAGCGGTGAAGTTCACTTTCAGGTGAAAATCTCCGAGCGTTTTCTCGATATCCACGATTAGTGCCATGCCTTACGCACTCCTCTCTCCCGCTTTTCGAGCAGATTGACCGCCAGCAGCACCACCGCCGAGATGGCAAGGTTGATCACGACCCACTTGAACGCCAGCGCGTCATCATTCGTGCGCCACAGCTGATAGACCGTCGTCGAAATCGTTGCCGTGCGTCCGGGCGTGTAGCCCGCCACCATGGATGTTGCGCCGTACTCACCGAGCGCACGCGCGAACGCGAGCACCGTTCCCGCAAGGATACCCTGCCTGCAGCAGGGCATGCGCACCCGCCAGAAAATCCAGGTGTTCGAGCGGCCGAGCGTGCGGCCTGCGTCGGCAAGCGTTTCGTCAAAGCTCTCGAACGCACCGCGCGCCGTGCGGTACATGAGCGGGAAAATGACAACGGCGGTTGCGAAAATCGCCGACCACCAGACCATGGTCAGCTTGAGATTAAAATGCGCGAGCGCCCATGCGCCGACAGTTCTTTTCGGTCCGAGCATGCGCAGCAGCAGATAGCCGACCACCGTAGGCGGCAGCACGAGCGGCAGCGTGAACAGCACATCCAGCACACCTTTGAGCACGCGCGGCAGACGCGCAACATAATAGGCCGCCGCAATCCCCGCGAAGAAGATGATCGCTGTGGAAATAAGCGCGATACGCAGTGAGTTATATAATGGATACCAGTCCATAATCGTCTCCTTTTGTAAATAAAGGCGAGAGATTGCTCCCTCGCCTTCCTATTGTATCAGATTATGCCAACGTGGTAAAGCCTACGCTCTCGAATACCTTGCCTGCTTCATCGGTGGTCAGATAGTCAAGGAACGCCTTTGCGTCGTCTGCGTGTGTACTGTTCTTGAGCACGGCTGCCGGATAGATGACCTGACCGCACATATCAGCAGTTGCCTCGTCAACCGTGTCGAGGCCTGCCGAGAATGCGTCGGTTGCGTAGATAATGCCGCAGTCCACCGCGCCTTCGCTTACCTGCGTGGTAACTTCCTTTACGTTGGAGCCGTAGGTCAGCACGCCTGCATCCGCCAGCGCCTTCTCATCCAGCTTGTAGCAGCTGAAAATCTTCTGGGTATACTGACCGACCGGTACATCGCTGTTGCCGATGGCAAGCAGCACGTCACCGCTCTTCAGCTTTTCCGCAAGATCGTCAAAGCTCTTGATTCCCTTCGGGTTGCCCTCCGGTACAGCCAGCGTTACCTTGTTCTCGAGCAAGTCGATACGGGTGCCGCCCTGCAGCTCATCCAGACCGTCCGGGTTCTTGTCGGTATCGTCCTTGAGAGAGCCGTCGAGTGCGTTCATCTGCTTGGGTGCTGCAGAGATGAACACGTCGCAGTCCGCGCCTTCCTTGATCTGGGTGAGCAGGTCGCCGGAGGAGGCAAAGCTGAACGTCAGGGTGACGTTCGGGTCAACCGCCTTGTAGTCCTCTGCGATCCGGTTCAGGGTCTCGGTCATGGAGGCCGCCGCAAAGACGGTCAGCTCTGCGGAATCTGCAGAACCCGTGTCCTCAGCTGCGCTGTCGCTGCTCTGGGATGCACCGCAGCCTGCTAGCATTGCCAATGACAGAGCCGCTGCTGCAAATCTTGCAAAACGGTTGTTTTTCATTGCGTTTTCTCCCTTATTTTATAACACTTTAATGAAAGACGTTGGAAAAGTGAAGCAGCGCTTCCAGCACACCGCCGCCGACCGCAAGCGCCTTATCGGATGCGGTATCGCAGTTTTCACGCTTGCCGCGCGGATCAACGTCGCCGGATTTCATACCCTCATGTACAGGTACGCCAGCCTGCAGCAGACCGCGCAGACAGCCGCTGATGGTAGTTTTCATGGGTTTTCCCGCAACGTACGCGATGGTGTCTCCCGTCTCGACCAGATCGCCAATTTCATGGCACGGCTCGAATAAACCGTCTGCCGGGGCACGCAGAACGCGCTCTGCCGCGTGACCGCCGATTACACCGGGAACGCCCGTATTCGGCAGCGGCGAACCCGTATACAGCACCCGTCCGAGTGTATGCCCGCGCATGGTCTCAACCGCTGCGTGACAGTCCACGCCGGCCGTAAAGCCCGGACCGACCGCAATGACGATCGGCGCGTCCGTGATGTGCGTACCGAGGTTCTTTTTCGCCAGAATCGCGTCCACCAGAGCATCAGGGTGCAGCTCCTGCACGCAGCTTGCCGCCGGATCGGCCAGCACCGCAATGATGCCCTGTTCGGTTAGTGCTGCCGCTTCGGCTGCAGTATCGGCTCGGCGTGCATGCACGCCCTCAACGACTGTTTCGCCCAATCGAATCGCTTCCGAAAAGCATACTGTACGGCGGATCGACGTTGGCTGCGGCAGGTCTGTCAGCACCAGACGAATGCCCGCACGGTACAGCCGCAAGGCAATCCCCGTGGCAATGTCTCCCGCACCGCGTATCACGACTAACATGGCGTTTTCCTCCGTTTATCTTCGTTGTATTTTGCAAACTATAACGATTACCACCGATGATTATAGCGTATCGGTCGAGTGAAGTCAATATTTTTTCTGTGTGGCAGACATGATATAATACTATTATAAAAGCATGGTTGCAGGGCGGGGTGACCTCCCCCCGCCGCATATAACAACATGCAGATAATTTACAACGGCGGGATAAGATCATCCTGTCCTACGGTAAACATGGTTGTATTAGGTGGATTTATGAAAATATGTGAACAATTACACATTATAAAAGGCATAACCGCCGTGATCGGCAGCGGCGGAAAAACAACTTTACTGCGTATACTGGCCGAAGAATTATCCGGAACGGTGATTTTGACGACTTCCACACACATTTTGCCGTTTGCGGGCATTCCCCTGTTAGTGACAGATGACATCGACCAGGTCCGCCGCGCACTTGCGCTTCACCGCGTAATCTGCATGGGCACGCCTGCCGCTGAGGGCAAGCTGACCGCGCCGGCACTTCCCTTTTCCGTGCTCGCGGACGCCGCTGACTATGTGATTGTGGAGGCCGACGGCTCCAAGCGGCTGCCGCTCAAGGCACACGCCTCGCATGAGCCGGTCATACCTGAGAATACACGCAAAACCGTGTGCGTCGTGGGCGCATCCGGGTTTGAAAAGCCGGTCGAACAGACCGTACACCGACCGGAACTGTTCTGTGCGCGCACCGGTGCACACATGAGCGGTATTGTCACGCCGGAGCTGGCCGCGCAAGGCATTATCGCAGAACACTTAGCGGATATCGTTGTGCTCAATCAGGTGGAAACGATATCTCCGGCAGCAGCGAAAAGTTTTGCAGATACACTTCAAAACGCCAATATAACGGCTATCTGCACCAGTTTAATGCAGAATAAACGCTGATTTGCATCTTTGCTCTTCACGCTCAACGCTAATAAGAAAGAACCGCACAATGTGCGGTTCTTTCTTCAGTCTGTCAAAAAAGTCAGATTGGCGTTTTGCGTTTCGTGCGGCAGCACGCATAAAATAGAATTTGCAAAGCAAATTCATAAATTCCGGGAGCATGTATCTCGGAATTTATACAAAGGAAGAAAAAATGTGCCCGTCAGGGCGCGGTTTTTCTTCGGTTTCGCTCGAAAGCGTGGTTTCGAGCGAGAGGCTGCTCGGAAAACGTTAGTTTTTCGACAGCCTCAAGAAAGAACCGCACATTGTGCGGTTCTTTCTTATTCCATTCCTACAGGTTTATCGCTGTTAAACTTGGTTTTGATTGCAATATCCGTATAAAGCAGTTCTTTTTCCGGTGTTTTTTTGTTCTGCAGATAGTCAAACAGCAGGAACGGCGGCCGGTAGCCCTGCTCGAATGCCTTCTGATCGAGCACAAAACTCAAGCTATCTGACTGGAGCAGCTTCATATTCATCGGGTTGAGGTCGAATGCAACGACCTTGACCTTGCCCTTTCGGCCTTCTTCCTCTACAGCTGCGCACGCACCGGCCTGTCCGTTGGACGCAACGTAAATGCCGGTCAGGTCAGGATTTGCACGCAATGCGTGCTGCGTAATCTCGTGGGCATAGTCATCTCGGTCGAAACACGGCTGAAATGCTAACAGTTCAATTTCGTTTCCTGTTTCGCCGTTAATGGTATCCATAAATCCGTTTAATCGGTTATTATGTGCGGTATTATTCAAGTGTCCCGCCAGCGGAAGCACCTTGCCGCCCTCGGGCAGCATCAGCCGAAGCAAGCCTGCGGCGGTCTGTCCGGCGCGGTAGTTGTCCATGCCGATGAACGCAAGACGTCTGCTGCCCGGTGCGTCCGAGTTGAGTGTGATGACCGGAATGCCCTGTTCGTACAGTTCATCGATGCACTGGCGAATCTCCGGCGAGTTGTTCGGCGCGATAGCCAGTCCCTGCACGCCCTGTGAAACCAGTTCTTCAATGTGTTCAAGTACCATTTCGGTATCCAGACCACGGTTTTCGCGCATGATCAGTTCCACGCCCGAGGCGGCAAGCTCCTCTGCGGCACGCTGCACGCCTGCACGCACGATCTGTATCGTCGGCGTCTCGACGGATTGCAGGATCGCCCCCAGCTTGAACTCCCTGCGGGATTTGACCAGCGCCTGTCCGATCAGGTTGGGTTTATACCCTAATTCTGCTGCAATTTTATGAATTTTCGCTGCTACTTCGGGGTTTACGCGCCCTCGATTGTGCAGCGCACGGTCTACCGTACCGCGGGATACACCTGCCAACTCCGCGATCTGCTGTGCGGTTACAGCCATGTTTTTTCCTCCTTATTCTATGATAGAAAGCACCGTAGCTTTCATTGTGCGGTGTTTCCTCACCACATTCTTTTTTCTTTATTTACAGTATAGCACACTGCACGCATCTTGCAACTATTTTTTGCGTGTATCCCTGTTTAAATTTACGTGTTTCCGTTTTTGTACGGCTTATTTACAAACAAATCGTCTATTTTTCGTGCAGTTTTACCAATATAGTGCACGCCTCTGCACGCATACTCACGAAAATAAATGTCCTTTCGCACAAAAAACCATCCGTGTTTTTGTTGCGTTCACCGAATCATTCAGAATATCATTCTTAAGACTTGAAACGCGCAGGATATCGTGATAACCTATAGACAACGAAATAAATCCCCTGAAAACGCAGTGAACATCACCCATGATTCAAGTGCATTTTCGACGGGGAATTATTTTTCAAAAAGTGCGTTCACGAGAACGCCACAGACTATATCTTACTTATAGGGGGTAACACAATGTCATTCTTCTCCTCACTCGCCTGGACAGGCATCTCCTTCCTGCTGTTCACGGTGCTTGTTGCGGTCATTTCCGCTTGGAAAACCCGCGATGAGCAGCTCGACACAGCCGAGGGCTACTTCCTCGCCGGCCGCGGATTGCCCGGTGTGGTAATCGCCGGTTCTCTGCTGCTGACCAACCTCTCCGCCGAGCAGCTCGTCGGTCTGAACGGTCAAAGCTGGAAAACCAATATGGGCCCGATCGCATGGGAGGTCGGCTCGATGTTTACGCTGCTGGTTCTGGCGTATTACTTCCTGCCAAAATACCTCAAAATGGGCGCCATGACTATTCCTTCTCTGATGGAAGCACGCTACGGCAAGGGCACCAAAACGATGTTCTCGCTCGTAATCGTCATCATGTACTCCATCCTCAACCTGCCGGTCATCCTGTACTCCGGTGCAGTCGTATTTGAGCAGATCTTCGACATTTCCGGCATCCTCGGCACCAGCAAGTTCATGGCTGTTGCCATCCTGTGCATCATTATCGGCATCATCGGCGGCTGCTACGCGATTTTCGGCGGCCTGAAAGCAGTTGCAGTATCTGATACCATCAACGGCGTCGGTCTGATTATCGGCGGTCTGATGATCCCCTTCCTCGGCTTCGCGGCACTGTCTGCAGCAACTGGCGGTCATGGCATTTTCGACGGCATCAAGTACATGGTAGAGGCAGATCCGGCCAAAATGAACGCAATCAACGCATGGAATGCACCGGAACCGGAAGTTCCGTGGCCGCTGATCATCACCGGTATGTTCTTCAACAACCTGTACTGGTGGTGCACCAACCAGTCCTTCGTACAGCGTTCCCTCGCAGCAAAGAGCTTGAAGGAAGGTCAGAAGGGCGCTATCTTCTGCGGCTTCCTCAAGTGCCTCGGCCCTCTGTACCTCGTTATTCCGGGCGTTATCGCATTCTACCTGCCGTCCATTCAGGACAAGCTGACCGCTGCCGGTTCCTCTGCAATCGACTTTGCTTATCCGGCACTGATCGCTGAGATCGTTCCGAAGCCGGTCATGGGCTTTTTCGCCGCAGTCATGTTCGGTGCGATCCTCTCCTCGTTCAACTCCGTGCTGAACTCCGCATCCACCATGTTCACCTTGGACCTGTACCGTTCGTCCATCAACCCGAAAGCTTCCGACACCAAGTGTGTTAAGGTCGGCAAGATCTACGGCACCATCGCAGGCTGCATCGCAATTGTTATCTCTCCGTTCGTTATGTACGCCGGCGGCATCACCACGTTCCTGAACTCCATGAGCCAGTTCGTTTCCCTGCCGGTACTGTGCACCATCCTCGGCATCTTTATGTTCAAGCGCATCCCGAAGTATATGCCGAAGGTAATCACCGTGTTCCACGTTGTATGCTACGGCGCCTTCCTGCTGATCAAGCCGTGCTATCCCGGTTCGTCCAACCCGATCCACTATCTGTACGCAATGGCTGTTCTGTTCCCGATCGAGCTGCTCATCATGTGGTACCTGAACAAGTATCGTCCGGGTGAGGAATATGAGATTCACGACGTCGGCGCAGTTGATCTGACCCCGTGGAAGTACCGTCATGTAGTTTCCATCGTTGGTCTGATTATCGCTGTTGCGATCTATATCCTGTTCTCTCCTCTCGGCATCGCAGCTTAATTTGTCCCTTGTTGCACTCTTTGTGCATTGATCCCTCGCTTTCCGGCGGTGAATTGTCCTCACCGCCGGAAAGCAAAATTTTTTTACGAAATTTGAAATTTCCTCTTGCGTTCTCGTGAACGCGGATGTATAATCACCTTGACCTCAGAAATGAGCGGTGCACGCAAAACTTCGAGCAAGCCGCGTGCAGCAAAACAAACCATAAATAACGCAGGCAACTGCACAACACGAATTTATCACTTTTTAGGAGGAATTCATCATGGAAAATCTGAACATTGCACTGATCGGCTGCGGCAT
>NZ_QUJR01000012.1:71842-90747 GCF_003480945.1 Butyricicoccus sp. AM27-36 | reverse complement strand
ACCCCTTCTCTCTCCCAGGCTCAGCGGCTCAAGAAATTCAGTCAGGAGGGGCATTTATCCATTGATGTGATGCGGGCCATCATGGGCGAGGAAAAGAAAAGCGATCTGGACAAGGTGACATTCACCTCTGACACTTTGCGGAAGTATTTTCCCAAGAGCTACACACCCCAGCGGATGCAGGAAACCATCATCAAGCTGCTGGAGGCATGGCAGAAAAAGCGTCAGAGAGACCAGGAACGATGAAAGGAGCCGCCTATGATGGATATTTCAGCCCGTGAGCTGAAAGGACACAACATTCTCGCCGTGGAGAGGTTTTGGGATAACACACGCTGGATGATTGAGTTTTCCGTCCTGCGTCCCAGCACAGCTTACGGCAGCCCCGGAGAGGAAATGCGGCTGTTTTTGACCGAGGATGGGTATCAGGCTGCCCTGCAAAGCCAGCAGCGCCGGGAGATCAAGATCAAGCGTTATGCTCGTGTGATTGAGGGACATATCCTCGATTTCAAACCGGGAAAACGCCGCCGCTCATAAACCCATACAACGAAAGGAAAGGAATGACTATGTGTACGGTAAAGGAAATTCAAGAAGCAATCCGGGAAGATTGCAAATCTCAGCATGACATGGATTCAACGGATATTGACCGAGTGATGCAAACACTTCCTTTCGCCCAGGAGGAGCCATTTACAGAGGCGCGTCCTCGAAAGCCGCTGTTTTGGTTCTATGCAAGAAAATTTGAAAAGTGTTGAACACCGCAATTCTTTGGAATGAGGATTGCGGTGTTTTTGTACCAAAAAATCGGAAGGAGTGAGGTCGATGGCCGTTTTTCGCATTGAACGGACCCGTGATTATACCGTGATGAGCAATCATCATTTACGAAATGCAAACCTGTCGTTAAAAGCCAAGGGACTGCTTTCCATGATGTTATCTTTGCCAGAGGACTGGAATTACACCACCCGTGGTCTTGCAAAGATCTGTAAGGAGGGCGTGGATGCCATAGGCGCTGCGTTGCGGGAATTGGAGGCTGCCGGTTACATTGTGCGGCACAAGCTGCGTGACCGGCAGGGACGCATCAGCGATACAGAGTATGTCATATACGAGCAGCCACAGCTTAGAAAACCGGATACGGATTCACCAGATACGGAAAACCCGTATATGGATAAACCGGATACGGAAAAGCCCGCAGAATTAAATATAGAGAAATCAAATACTCAAAAACAAAATATTTATGGATCAAGTACCGATTCCATTCCCTTCCGGGATTGCGCGGCAGATTGTCTGCCGGAACGGAAAGGAAGGGATGCGATGTCACTCACAGAGATAGAGAGTTATCGGGAATTGATTCAGGAGAATATCGGGTATGAATACCTGTGTCAGCAGTATGAAACTTATCGGGAGGATTTGGATGAGATTGTGGAGCTAATCGTGGAAACGGTCTGTGCAAAGCGAAAGACCACCCGTATTGCAGGAAGCGATTTTCCGCATGAAATCGTTCGTTCCAGGTTCTTGAAGCTGGATAACTCGCACATTGAGTTTGTCATGGACTGTTTACAGAAGAACACCACGGAAATTCGTAACATGAAGCAGTATCTTCTGACCGTTCTGTTCAATGCACCGACCACGATAAGCAATCATTACACCTCACAAGTAAATCACGATCTGTATGGCGGCTGGTAAATGGTCGCTTTTTTATTGCCCGGAACTGCCGGGAGAAAGGAGCAAGCATGATGTCTGAGGGAAAGACCATAGGGCAGCTGATGGAAGAAATGCGGGCAAAGGCAGGAGCGCAGAATTATCACGGTCATGGATATATGGACCTCCAGCGTTTTGCGGAGGACACCCGGCACATGATTATTTTTGATGTGCTGACGAACGATTCCCCTGTTGGCTGGAAAGGCGAACGAACCCGCCTGTTCCTGTCGGATACCGGTTATGAAAAAGCACTGGATAGTCAGGAAAAGGGGCAGATTAAGATTTTGAGCCACGCAAAGGTACGCCAGGGCAATCTGCACGATGACCATTCTGACCAGTTACGCTAAGGAGGGCGGTATGAAGCGTTATCTTCTGCGGCGGCTGGTGGTTCCGCCTTAGCAAAAAAAGAGATTCCCTGCAAACTTCGTGGAAAGGAGGCGAGAAAATGTAGGAAGAAGTGGAAAACAGAACTTTGACGCTGGTTGTCAGTGGAACAAAGTTTACCGGCAGAATGTTTAAGGCTGCCATAAGCAAGTACATGGCACATCGAAAGGAAAAGAAGCTGGAAAAACAGAGAAGTCGTGATGCGCCGGTTGTTCCGCATGGAAAACAGACTGTGAAGCAGCTTGTCGGGCAGAATCAGGGAATATCCAACATTGAGATCACAGACCCCTCTATCAAGGAGTTTGAGAAGATCGCCCGGAAATACGGTGTGGATTATGCGGTGAAAAAGGATCGCAGCAGTTCTCCACCAAAGTACCTGATTTTTTTCAAAGGCCGTGATGCAGATGCTCTGACAGCAGCTTTTACAGAGTACACCAACAAAAAGGTCAAAAAGGCAACGAAAACAGAGCGCCCGTCCGTACTGGCAAAACTTAACCAGTTCAAAGAGATGGTTAAAAATGCTGTGGTGGATCGCACCAAGCGAAAGGAGCTGGAACGATGAAAAAGACATTGGACATCAAAAAGCTCATTTTGCTGAATATGCCGTATATCCTGCTGGGGCTGTTTGCTACCAATTTTGGAGAGGCATGGCGAATGGCACAAGGGGCGGATGCTTCAGAAAAGTTTCTTTCGCTGGTTGCGGTTCTGCCTGGGGCGTTGCAAAGTTTCTGGCCAAGCCTGCATCCGATGGATTTGCTGATTGGCGTATGCTGCGGAGCAGGTCTGCGACTTGCTGTGTATCTGAAAGGAAAAATGCCAAGAAATATCGCCATGGCATGGAGTACGGCTCTGCCTGCTGGAGTGCATAATTTTAAGTGTAAATGACACATACATGGACGCACAGGAGGTTATGCACATGACTGATTATAGCAAAATTACAGCCCTTTACTCCCGCCTTTCCGTAGGCGACGAGGACAGAGACGGCGGCGAGAGCAACAGCATACAGAACCAAAAAATATTTTTGGAGAACTATGCCAGAGGGCAGCACCTAACCAATATCCGGCACTACATTGACGATGACGAAAGCGGTAAGTTTTTTGACCGTTCCGCCTACTCCCGCATGATGGACGATGTGGAAAACGGGAAAATCGGTGTCTGCATTATGAAAGACCTTACCCGCTGGGGACGCGATTATCTCCAAGTCGGCAACGCGATGGAGATATTCAGACGGAACAATGTGCGCTTTATCGCAGTCAACAACGGCATAGACAGCGAGAAGCCCGACACGCTGGAGTTTGCGCCCTTTATCAATATCATGTCGGAGTGGTACGCAAAGGACATCAGCAAGAAAGTGAAAACAGGCATTAAGACCAAAGGCATGAGTGGAAAGCCGATTGTCACCGAAGCCCCTTACGGCTATGTCAAAGACCCGGACAACAAGGATTTTTGGATAATCGACGAGGAAGCCGCCGAGGTTGTCCGTTTGATTTTCCGTCTGTTTATCGGCGGGAAAAACCGCAACCAAATCGCCGTGCATCTGACACAGGAGCAAATCCCAACCCCCACTTTCTACATGAAAGACCGAGGGAGGGGAACTTGTAAAAATAAGACGCTCAATGAGGATAACCGCTACAAGTGGAACAAAGCCACCTTGACCCATATCCTCACACGGCAGGAGTATTGCGGCGATGTAGTCAACTTCAAGACTACAAAGCATTTCCGGGATAAACATAACCACTATGTAGACCGGAGCCAGTGGCACATCACAGAAAATGTGCATGAGCCGATTATCAGCCGCAGCGATTTTGAAACCGTACAGCGGATTTTGGAAAACGCACCCGTCAAACGCCCCAACGGGGACGGGGAAATCCACCCTCTGTCCGGCTTGCTTTTCTGTAAAGACTGCGGCGCAAAAATGCACATTCGCATAGATTACCGGAACGGCGGCAAGCGCCATGTTGCCTATTGCAGCGAGTACCACAAGGGAAAAGCCAGGAACCCCAAATGCCATTCCCCGCACATCATGGACGCGGACTTGCTCATGCAGACCATCGCGGAAGTGCTGAAGAAAATCGAGGACTATTCTATCAGCAACCGGGCGGAGTTTGAAGCCTTAGTGAAAAAGAACCTTGCCATGCAGCAGACCGACCAGACCAAGAAACAGCAGAAGCGTATTCCGCAAATCACGACACGCCTTGAACAGATTGACAAGGTGCTGAACAAGCTCTATGAGGACAACGCCCTCGGCACGATCCCGCAAGACCGCTATGAGCAGATGTCGCAGAAGTATTCAGAAGAATACTACGCGCTGAAAGCGGAACTTGCCACGCTCCAAGAGCAGCTATCCGCTTACGAGAACGCGGGAGGACGGGCGCAGAAGTTTTTGAAGCTGACGGAACGCCATGCTGCCTTTACCGACCTTACCCCCGCCATTCTCAACGAGTTTGTCAGCCGGATTGAAGTGCATGAGCGCGACCAGAAAAGGGCGAGATACGCAATCCAGCACATCAGCATATATTTCAATTATATCGGCAAGTTTGAGAACGAAGTGACACAGCTTGCAGAGCCGACCGAGCAGGAAATCCGGCAAATGCGGGAGGAAATCGAAGAAGCCAAAAAGGAAAAGAGCCGCGCCTACCACCGGCAGTATTCAAGGGAATACCGGGCGAAAAATCTTGAAAAGCAACGGGAGTATGACCGCATGAAAGCGCGGGAATACCGGGCAAGGCGAAAGGCACAGGCAGCCGCCGCACAGCCCACACAGTAAAGCAGAATAACCGTCAACCAAGAGGGATTTTCCGAACTACGGGAAATCCCTCTTTTACGCCCAAAGAAAGGAGCCGCCTATGGCAGAACAGACCCCCGACAGCATCATCACGACCCAGAGGAACGGGCAGACCATTGTTGCGGAGTTATTTTTCAATCAAAGCAGCACAGAAACATTCCGCGACAAGCTGCTCAAACTGGTGCTTGCCGACAGCTCGCGTTTATCCGCGTCTGACGGTCAAGAGCCGGAAAAAACAGAAATCTTGCGATAACAGCCGCCCTGACGACACACTCCCCGTCCGGGCGGTTTCTATTTGAAAACCCTCATTTTCCCCAAGTCAAGAGCCGGGAAAAACACCCCAAAAATGCCCCTATTGCGTAACAGGGGCGCAGAAAGGAGAGTTTATGAGAACAGGGCTGACAAAGCAGGAAAAGACCACCGATATATGGTTTGACGAGAAAGACCCGCTGATCTATATCCGCACCCACAACACCGACTTAAAGAAGCGGCTTGCCGCCTACGCCGGACAGCACCCCGACCAGTGCCGCCAGACTGACGCAGACCCGGACACGGGCTGCATGGAGTTTGAAATCCGCAAGGGGCGGTTCTCTTTCCGTCTGACCGCCCCATACAGTGAGGAACGGAGGAACGCCGCCAGCAAAGCGGCAAAGAAACATTCCGGCAACTTGACACACCCTATTCAAAAAGATGTGCTATAATTTTTTTGAAAAAGTTTCGGATTAGATGTAGTATTTGCCGCTGAAACCGTAGTACATAGGTGAAGCCCGAAAGGAGGCGGTGAGATGATAGACGACGAAAAAATCATAGAAATGTTTTTTGGACGTTCAGAACAAGGCATACGAGAGCTGGATATAAAATACGGAAAGGTCTGCCACAATCTTTCCTACCATATCGTAGGCAGCAGACAAGACGCGGAGGAATGTGTAAACGACGCTTATTTAGGCGCATGGAACGCCATTCCCCCGGCACGACCTAACCCGCTGCTATCTTATCTTGTTAAAATCGTTCGGAACATTTCACTCAAAATCTATTGGAGAAAGGAAGCAGCCAAACGGAGCAGCCATTACACGATTGCTTTGGAAGAAATTGAAGCCTGTATAGCAGCCCCGAATACAGTAGAAGCAGAAATCGAAGCCAAAGAGTTAGCCCGTATCATTGAAGCATTTTTAGACACGCTGACTACCGAAAACCGCGTTATTTTCATGCGCCGCTATTGGTTTTCCGACAGCTATAAGGACATAGCCGAGTTTATGGGGCTTTCAGAAAAAAACATTTCTGTCCGGCTGACCCGTATCCGCGAGAAGATGAAGCAATATTTGATTGAAAGAGAGGTATTCGTATGAATGCAAAGAAGTTTTCCGACGCTATGAGCGAGCTTGACACAAAATATGTCGATGAAGCTCTCAACTACAAGAAGAAAGCCAAAAAGCCCATTTGGGTAAAGTGGGGGGCTATTGCAGCTTGCTTGTGCTTGATGATACCATTGACCGCATTTGCCGTTGATATAATTCAATATAATGCAGCGGTTGATTATCTCAATTCTCTCGGCATTGCTGTTGAAGACTTGAGCGACTATTCTCATAAAGAAATAAAAGAAGCTGCAAAAACGATTGACGCAGGAGAAAGTAACCCGTTGACTGAAGAAATCCTTAGTCTAATACCAGAAAACAAGGAACCGCTCGATACACCGACGCAGGTAACATCTGAGCAAATAAAAGAACTAACACCGACCATGACAAGAGAAGATGTTCTTTCTCTTTTAGGTGACACACAAGATGTTGGCTCAGGCATTTATATATATCTTTACGAAGTAGACCAACAATACCTGCTGCGTATTCCTTTTGCAAGCGATGAAGCACAATTAGGTGTAACAGGAGAAGATTTGCTAAAAGCATTGGTTCCCATTTCTGGAGATATTGCTCCTATGGTCTATGTAAATGATACGCTTTATCAAATCGTTGACTCTCAACCCAACTTCGCAGATGAAAAAAGTTCTTTCAATTTGTTAGGAAAAATCGAAAACACAGTTAGTTCTTCGGAAGAACCAAAAGAAAATTTCCAAGCAAATGATGATATTGTAGGGGCTGCGGTTTATCAGTACGGCGATAACATTGTCGTTGAGTTTGAGGGAAAATACTGGTTATATGAACACTATCATAACACAGACTTTGACGGAAACTCAGACGGGTATGACCCACTCCCCAATAACCAAACTTCTGGTGAAGAAGTATCAGAACAAGACCCCGCAGCAAACTGAATAATCTTATCCTCATATTGCAAGGGCAGCCGAGAAAATCGACTGCCCTTTTCCATGCCTACGGGCAGAAAGGAGCGACACCCATGACGAAACCGAGAGAGAAAACCCGCGAGGAATTGCAAGCCGAGATTGAGGACGGAAAGAAGAAAATCCAGCAGTTTGAGAACCGGGAAAAAATGTTGCGTCAGAAGCTATTCAAAGAGGAACGCAGAACGCGCAGCCACCGCCTTATTGTCCGGGGCGCGGTCTTTGAAAGCATTGTGCCGGAAGCAAAGAACATGACCGACGAGGAAGCCGCAGCACTTCTTAGGCTTGCCTTGACGAGTGAACCAGCGCGGGAATATCTGAAAAAACGAGCCGAAAGCAGGAACGCCGAATAAATCCCTTAGGAACTAAGGGCGCACTTATACACCCTTGCGGGCGTGTGCGCTCTGCCGAGGGCTTATCTCCGCACAGGAAGCTTTCCCCGCGCTCCGATATGGCGGCTTTGCCGCAACAAGGGGCTGGTCTCGCCTGCCGGCTCGGTCGGTGCTTCAAAGCGTGAAACGCTTTGAGGTCTCCACCGGAGACCCGCGCCCCCTTGCGCCGCTTTGAGGCTATCCTTGCACACCCACAAAAACAGTACACCCGCCGTTGGCGTCTGTACCATTTTTGCGCGTTTTATTATCCTATCCGGGAGGTGATACCCATAGCCATTTACCATTGGAACGTCGGCATTGTGAGCCGAGGAAAAGGCAAATCAGCCGTTGCCGCAGCCGCCTACCGAAGCGGCGAAAAGCTGACAAACGAGTGGGACGGAATGACCCACGACTACACCCGCAAAGGCGGCGTTGTCCATACCGAAATCATGCTGCCGCCCCATGCCCCGCCCTCTTTCTCTGACCGTTCTACCCTATGGAACAGCGTGGAGCTTTATGAGAAAGCCGGGAACGCCCAGCTTGCGCGTGAGATTGACGCAGCACTCCCCATAGAATTATCACGAGAGGAACAGATCCGGCTTGTCCGGGAATACTGTTCCTCTCAATTTGTTTCCAGAGGAATGTGCGTTGATTATGCCATTCACGACACTGACAGCGGCAATCCCCATTGTCATATCATGCTGACTATGCGACCCCTTGACGAGCGCGGCACATGGGCAGCGAAATCCAAAAAGGAATATGATCTTGACGAAAACGGCGAGCGTATCCGCTTGCCAAGCGGCAGATACAAAACCCACAAGGTTGACCTTACAGGCTGGAACGACAAGGACAACACCCTCTTGTGGCGCAAGGCATGGGCTGACTTTACCAACGACTTTTTGGAGAGGAACGGAAGCCCGGAGCGCATCGACCACCGCAGCAACGCCGAGCGTGGCATAGACGAGATACCCACCGTCCACATGGGCGTGGCTGCTTGCCAAATGGAGAAGAAAGGTATTGCCACCGAGAAAGGCGAACTGAACCGAAATATCCAAAAGGCAAACCGCCTTATCCGGGAAATCCGGGCGCAGATTGGGAAGCTCAAAGAGTGGATTGCCGACCTGTTCAAAGCGCGGGAAACCGCCCCGGAACAGCCGCCGCAATCTCCCAACCTTGCAAATCTGTTGATGAAGTATTTGAGCGTTCAGAGAGAAAAAAGCCGGAAGTATTCGCAGAGTTGGCAGCGGCAGCACGCAGCCGACGAACTGAAAACCGTAGCGGCAGCGGTCAACTATCTTTCCGAGCATGGTATCTCTAATCTTGACGAGCTGGACGCTTCTCTTTCCTCTGTCAGCGATAAAGCCCATTCAATCCGGGAGGGAATGAAAACCGCCGAGCAGCGCATGAAAGAACTGCAAAAACTCATGGAGTACGGCAGAAATTATCAAACCTACAAGCCCATACAGGACGAGTATCGGCAAATCCGCTGGAAAGGAAAACAGGAGAAGTTTGCGGAAGCCCGCCGCGCCGAGCTTACCCTATGGGACGCGGCAAACCGCTATCTCCATGCAAATCTGCCGAAAGGGACAAAGACCTTGCCTATTGCGGAATGGGAACAGGAATATGCTGACCTCAAAACACAGAGGGACAGCAATTATGCCAAATTGAAAGATACCCGCGCCGATGTTTCTGAACTTCAAAAAATCCGCAAATGCGTGGATATTGCACTCCGCGCCGAGCAGCCGGAGCTGACACAGAACCGCACCAAGCGGCATGATATAGACCGCTGAAAGGAGTTGAAGTTTTATGTATTACACCCAAGAACAGATAGACCGCGCCAACCAAGCCGACATTGTTTCTTTCCTGCAATCACAGGGCGAGCAGCTTACCCGCGCCGGAAATGAATACCGCTGGAAACGGCACGACAGCCTGACCGTCCGGGGAAACAAATGGTATCGCCACAGCCAGAGTAAGGGCGGCGCACCCATTGATTTTGTCATGGAGTTTTTCGGCAAGAGCTTCACCGAAGCCGTTGAACTTCTCACAGGGGAACAGGGAGTAGCCGCGCCGGACAGACCAAGCCCCGCGACTTTCTCCGACTTCCGACTGCTGCCCCGCAGCCCCGACAACCGCATAGCGAGGAACTACCTCACAGCAGCCCGCCGCATTGATGAAGATGTGACGGGCTTTTTCTTTTCCACCGGCGATATTTACGAGGAAGCCGCCCACCACAACGCCGTATTCGTGGGGCGGGACGAGGACGGAATACCGCGCTACGCCCACAGCAAGGGAACAGCGGGAAACTTCCAGCTTGATGTGAAAGGCAGCGACAAAGCCTTTAACTTCTGCTACCGGGGCGAGGGCGAAAGGCTTTTTGTTTTTGAAGCCCCCGTTGACCTGCTCTCTTTCCTCTGCCTATTCAAAAAGGAATGGCAGAAGCAAAGCTACCTGTCATTGGGCGGCGTGGGAGAAAAAGCCCTGCTGCGTTTCCTCTCTGACCGCCCGAACATCAAGACCGTTTACCTCTGCCTTGACAGCGACCAAGCCGGAAACGACGCTTGCAGCCGCCTTGCAGAGCTTGTGCCGGAGGGGTTGACCGTCCACCGCCTTGTGCCGCTTTACAAGGACTGGAATGAGGTATTGCAGCACCGGGCAGAAATCGCAGACGGGAAGTATTTGCATGAAGCGGTCTACGGCTTGAAAGAGCCGTCGCAGGAAGAAACCGTTGAGATTATCCGCATGAGCGAGGTTGACACACAGACCGTTGAATGGCTATGGGAGCCGTATATTCCCTTTGGGAAAGTAACCATTGTGCAGGGCAATCCCGGCGAGGGCAAGACCACTTTTGCCCTACGCCTTGCCGCCGCCTGCACCACTGGGGGAACGCTGCCGGGAATGAAGCCCTTGCCGCCATTCCAAGTAATTTACCAGACTGCCGAGGACGGGCTGGGCGATACCGTCAAGCCCCGCTTGATGGAAGCAGAAGCCGACCTTGACCGCGTACTTGTGATTGATGAAGCCAAGCGGGAGCTTACCCTGTCCGATGAGCGCATAGAGAAAGCAATCACGCAGAACGGGGCGCGGCTGATTATCCTTGACCCCATACAGGCGTACATGGGCGAAAAGACCGACATGAACCGGGCAAACGAAGTGCGCCCCATGTTCCGCCGCCTTGCCGATGTTGCCGAGCATACCGGGTGCGCCGTTATCCTTATCGGACATCTCAACAAAGCTGCCGGAGGGCAGAGCGCATACCGGGGATTAGGTTCTATCGACTTCCGCGCCGCAGCAAGGAGCGTCCTGCTGATCGGGCGCGTGAAGCGAGAGCCGAATGTGCGCGTTATCGTCCATGACAAATCTTCCCTTGCGCCGGAGGGCAAGCCCGTTGCCTTTTGCCTTGACCCGGAAACAGGCTTTTCGTGGATAGGCGAATACGACATCACCGCTGACGAGCTGCTGTCCGGCGCGGGCGGCAACACCGCCACCAAGACCGAACAGGCGGAACGGCTGATACTTGACCTGTTGGCAGACGGGAAAGAGCTTGCCAGTGAGGACATTGTAAAAGCCGCAGCCGAAGCCGGAATATCCGAAAGGACGGTACAGAACGCCAAGCGCAACATGGGCGGCATTTTAGGCGCAAGGCGTGTCGGCGGTCAATGGTACAACTTCATCAAGAAGAAGCAGCCACCCGAACCCGCAAGCTGAAAGTGCAAAACGCAGACCCTTTGCGCTTTGCACTTTCGCACTTTCACGATAATTTGCGTCAATAACTCAAAAAAGCACTTGACAAAACGCTTCATGGGGCGGTCCGAAGGATATCGAACCCTTCATCGACCCTGTTTTTGCGAACAATGTGATCCTCACAAAGACAGAGCGGCTGATGATGAGCAACCGTCCGAAGAATCCGGCCAACGCAAGGAACAAGAATGTTCTGATCGTCGGCGGCTCCGGTTCTGGTAAAACACGGTTCTGGATTAAGCCTAATCTTTTACAGCTTCACAGTTCCTATGTGCTCACTGACCCGAAAGGTACGACCCTGCTCGAGGTCGGAAATGCTTTTGTGCATGCAAACTATCGGATCAAGATATTCAATACCATCAACTTCCGCAAGTCGATGCACTATAACCCGTTTGCCTATCTGCACAGCGAAAAGGACATTCTGAAGCTGACAACGACGTTCATGGCAAACACAAAGGGTGAAGGCAAAGGCGGAGATCCGTTCTGGGAGAAGGCAGAAATCCTGCTTTACTGTGCTCTCATCGGGTACATCCACTATGAGGCACCTAAGGAGGAACAGAACTTTGCCACGCTCATCGAATTCATCAATGCAATGGAAGTCCGTGAGGACGATGAAGATTTTCAGAACGCGGTGGATCTGATGTTTGAAGATCTGAAGAAGAAAAAGCCGAACCACTTTGCTGTCCGGCAATATGCCAAGCTCAAGCTGGCTGCCGGAAAAACAGCCAAGTCGATTCTTATTTCTTGCGGTGCGCGTCTTGCCGTATTTGATATTGTGGAGCTGCGCGAGGTTACATCCTACGATGAGTTGGAACTGGATACGCTGGGAGACAGAAAAACGGCTCTGTTTCTGATCATGAGCGATACGGATGACAGTTTTAACTTTCTCATTTCCATGTGCTACACCCAGTTGTTCAACCTGCTTTGTGAAAAGGCAGATGATGTGTACGGCGGCAGACTGCCGGTGCATGTGCGCTGCCTGATTGATGAGTGTGCGAACATTGGTCAGATTCCGAATCTGGAAAAGCTGGTAGCCACCATCCGATCAAGAGAAATCTCGGCATGTCTGGTGTTGCAGGCACAGAGTCAGTTGAAGGCAATCTACAAGGACAATGCCGATACCATCATTGGCAATATGGATTCCCGTATTTTCCTTGGTGGTTCGGAGCCGACTACGCTAAAAGAGCTGAATCAGGCACTGGGAAAAGAAACGATTGATCTGTACAACACTTCCGATACCAGAGGCAACAGCCCTTCCTACGGCACCAATTATCAGAAAGTTGGGCATGATGTGCCATACTTGTTGGTGAAGAGTTCAGCTGCCTTGAATTTGACATGAACAGGGACACGATCAGCTGGATTCGGAGGAAATCGAATACAGGAGGTCGCTTATGGAACACTTACCGAAGAAAACTTGTCAAAACGGCATCAGCTATACGCTGGTCGGTGACTATTATATTCCGGACTTACAGTTACCGGAAGAAAACCGCCCCATTGGAATCTGGGGGCGGATGCACAAAGCCTATCTGGAGTTGTACCACCCAGCCCGGTATAATGACCTGATTTTGTCCGGCAAACTATAGATATATCTGGCAGATCTGAATGAGCAGGCACAGAACCGGCTGGATTGTATTATTGCCCAGATGAAAGAAGCTGAAGGAATTACGGAGGAATTGAAAACTCGTGATCAGATGGCGTGGGTCAGGGCAATGAACAGCTTACGCAACCGGGCAGAAGAAATTATTCGTTCTGAAATGATTTACTGCTGAAGTGTCAGTCTTCCGGTTCAGCCAGTTTTACGATAACATTGCTCTGCAGGAGCAGCCAGTCCGAAAATTCCTTTGGGCTGGCTTCTTTCTTTTTCACAGCCTGTTTGCGCTGCAAGGCTTCTTTTTTGAAGGATTCAAAAGCAGCCAGCATTTCTTCCAGACGCTCAGAAGGAAAACCAGAAGTTTTCTTTGCCTTATTGATTTTGTTTCGCCAGTTCTGGCACTCATTTTTGTAAAGCAGATCATAATTGTTTTCTCTGGCTCGTTCATCAAACTCACGTTTGTTCTGAAGAGATTGCTTTTTACGGCACTTATCACTGCACAACTCATATCGTTGGCTTTTAGCAAGAAATACTTTTCCGCAGATTTTGCATTTTCGGAAATAAAGCCCCCAATCATTCAGGCGATTCAGATAATAGATCATCAGTGGATACAGGGATGAATAGGCGGCAACACACTCCATTTTTCGTTTGCTGTCCGGATACCAGAGGTCAAGCCGGGTATCTTCCTGCGGTACAGAACCATAAATATGCGTAGCAATATTCAGATGCTTGGGCTTTCCTGTATCCTCATCAAAGTCAAGGGGTGGATTCCCCATAAATAGAGCAGTGAAGCTATTCATTTTCTCAATAAAACGCTCACAGGCAGACTCTCGATCTCGTGGTTCTTTTGCCTTTAAATATTCATTCCAGATACGAAGTGCCACATACATTCTCACCGGATCACCGGTGAGATATTTTTTTGCCAGAAAATCACCGGACACCTGTTCCAGTTCTGGCTGCTTCCACCGGTTAGAGTGAAGCGATTCTCTCAGCGGTATTAAACCGAGGCGATTCCATTCACCGTCTGGATCATGTTCAAAGGCTGAAAGCATAGTTCCCAAAGGGCGTGTAACATCACACAGCACCTCGGCATCAGCATATCCCTGTAAACGAAACCGGATTTGCAGTTCTTCTCCAATCAAAATACGCTCTTTCATTTTCTGTCTGTCCAGCGTCAGCACCAGCAGAATACGGTCATAAAGCGGTTCGTGCCGTACAAATTCAAAGTCCATACAATTCCCTCATCTTGCTTTATGGTAATTTTATAATTCGGTTATATCCGTTACGCTCGTGATACTGCAAAGCTATTGTTTTGTCAAGTTTATGGAGATATGATGGCATCGGATGGTAATTTTGTTCTATCGTGTACCTTGACAACTGAATGACCGTCTGAACCGAGATAAACCGCCATGACCTCTCTTGAAACGGAGGGCGAGCGCATCGAGAAATTGGTGACTCATGTATGTCGAGCAGGGCAGCATGAAGGAAACGGGACAGGTAGAACGGCAAATATGCGGAAAATGAAATATCAAAAAATTTAAATAAAGGAGGAACACCGATATGAAAGAAAAAATGAAGTGGAATGATTATGATTCGCTACCTCTGATTTTGGATGTTACAGATATTCAGCATATCATGGGGATTTCCAGAGCCAGTGCTTATGAGCTGGTACACACACCGGGATTTCCGGTGGTGCGAAGCGGCCGGTTGATTAAAATCAGCAAGAAAGCCTTTTTTAATGGGCTGGACAGCGGTGGCAATTTCCATGAGAACGAAAAAGAGAAAACAGCATAACTGTGAAATGGAAGAGGAGGTTTTTAATGATGAAGCTGCCTAAGTATGAGAAAGAGACCATCATTAACTGGAACGAAGCGGAAAACACCGCCAGCATCTACACCTTTAACGCCGATCTGAAACGCAGACTGGCAGAGTTCAGCCGCAAGTATCCGCTACTGTGCCGGTTGGAGCGCAGCATCCCGGAGGGCAGTGTGACCTATGTGATAGACAAGTCTCGGCTGTCTGTCCGTTTGATTCCGCCGTATAGTGAAGAACGACTGGCAGCTGCCAGAGAGTACGCCAAACAACATGGATTTCAGGTTTTGCGTGCAGAAAAGGAAAGTGTCTGATTACAGGGCAAGTGACTGCAAAATGCCGGGTCTGCACCCGGCATTTTCACAGTCTGTTTATTCGGGAGTATCAAGTATCCAGTACCATAGAAAATGAAAAATATCCGGTGCGGGAGCTGTTTTCCCGATCGAGAGAAAGGAGGGAAAAGCAATGGGAATTTTGTATGGATATATCCGTGTCAGCACCAGAGAACAGAATGAAGACAGGCAGATTCTTGCCCTGAAAGAGCTATCTATCCCGGCTAAAAATCTGTTTATCGATAAGCAGTCCGGCAAGGATTTTGAACGCCCGCAGTACCGAAAAATGGTACGGAAACTGAAAAAAGACGATCTGCTCTATATCAAGAGCATCGACCGTCTGGGGTGCAACTATTCTGAAATTCTGGAGCAATGGCGGATTTTGACTAAGGAAAAAGGGATTGACATTGTGGTGCTGGATATGCCTTTGCTGGATACACGCCGGGGCAAAGACCTGATGGGGACATTCCTCAGCAATATTGTGCTGCAAGTATTGCCATTTGTGGCAGAAAACGAGCGAAGCAATATCCGACAGCGTCAGGCAGAAGGAATTGCCGCCGCCAAAGCAAGAGGAGTCCGTTTGGGACGCCCACCAAAGCCTTTACCGGAAAATTTCCACCACTTATACCAACAATGGAAAAACGGCAAAATCACCGGGACAGCTGCTGCAAAGCTGTGCGGGATGCTGCTTTCCACCTTCCGCTATCGTGCGGAGATTTACGAAAAAGCCAAGTTGTTGTAAGCGGGTGTTTTTACAGAATTGTGTAGACGAGCTTTCTTTGACTTTGGCATTGAGAGAAGATGCAGATGAACGAGTTGAAGAAGCAGTGGAAGAAATGTTAAATGAACTGTGGAGGAAGATATAATGGCAGTATGGAGATTACAGGTGAATACAGGAGGCACAAATGTTGCCGACTATTGCTTGAGAAATCATGTCGCAGCAATGGGATGGAGTCTGCGTGAATTAACCCAGGCAGAACGTTCTGGGACACATACATTTTTGGATTACTGTAATCTGGCAAGGACTCAGTACAAATCATTCGACAGTGTGTGCCGTATGGTAGAGGATGTAAAAGAAGGAGACTTGCTATGGATGCGCTCAAAAAATGAAGGGAAATACTATATTGCAAGGGTTAAGGCAAATAGCACCTGGGTGTTTCGTGAAGATGCGGTACAGATTGATGCTGCGAATCAGTTGACAAACATTGACTGGTATCCGGCTACAGATAAGGCAGATGAAGAATCCGTTCCTGGTGCTGGGGCAACATCATTTATTATGGGATCAACTATCCAGAGAATTAAGAAAAATGGAGTGGAAGCATACAGTCAGATGCTGTATAACCGTGTCCACGATTCAGCACTGGATTTATTCAATTATCCCGATCCGGCTCTCTCATTATGTGCGAAGCATTTTTACAGCTTGCTCCAGCCGGAAGATGTTGAAGATTTACTGGCGCTGTGGCTGTATGATACCAAAGGCTACGTTTGCATTCCATCGACAAATAAAATTGCCACACCAAAGTATGAGTGCGTTTTGGTTGATCCAAATGACCTGAACCGAAAGCATATTTACATTCAGGTAAAGAAGGGTGATGTTAATCTCAATACAGATGACTATTCCAGCCTGAATGGTGAAGTGTATTTGCTTACAACGGAAGGAAACGTTCAAAATGCACAGAAATATTCAAATGTGAAAGTAGCAGATCCAACGGTTATTTATGAATTTGCGATCAATCCGGATAAGTCCCATATCATTCCGGAAAATGTTTTATACTGGGTGAAGTTTCTGACGGAAATAGAAAATAATCGATTGAAGTTCTCTGCGTGTAAGGGAATCATGTTTGATACGAATATCTCGTATTCAGACACAAATGAATCCGAGATGATTCTTGGAAACAAAATAGCGGCATATGGAGATGCAAAACGGTATATCGACAGCTTCCGCCAAGGGCATTATGCTCTTTTTTATTCCAAAGGAAGAGGAATTATTGCGGTTGGACAGATTGTCATAGACACGCCGACAGAAGTGGCAGATGAAAAATATCATAGTGTCAGAATGATTGTGCCGGAAAAATTTAATGGGGATGTCAAGGCGTTGCCTGCGCTTTCTCCGAATGAAATAAAAACAATTTTGAAGCGGAATTTTTATTGGGCATCGACAATAAAAATTCCGTTTCTTACAGGGGCACAGGTTGAAATGTTGATTCGAGAATTGCAAAAAAAGCATGTTTAACGATGTGCAGAAGGGAGAGGAATAAGCAATGCCCTTACAGATTATCAGAAACGACATTACAAAGATGAGTGTTGATGCAATCGTCAATGCTGCCAACACGTCTCCGTTGGGCGGTGGTGGTGTGGACGGCTGCATTCATCGTGCCGCCGGACCGGAGCTGCTTGCAGAGTGCAGTACGCTGCATGGCTGCGAGACAGGCAGCGCAAAAATCACAAAGGGATACCACTTGCCCTGCAAATATGTGATCCATGCAGTTGGACCGCGTTGGAGGGATGGCAAACATCGGGAACAGGAGCTTCTGGAATCTTGTTATCGGACATCTTTGAACCTAGCAAAAAAATGGCTGTCAGTCGTGTGCCGATAAGACAGTAATTTGAGAGAACCACAAAATCGGCATCTGCCAGGCAGGATTGGACAACAAAAAACAGGTGGCACTCAACTGGGTGCCGCCTCAGCCTGTCGAAAAAGGTCACCTACGGGTGGCCTTTTTCTGGTAAAATGGTTCGAAAAATGGAATAATAAGTACGAGTGATAAACGTGCTAACGAATGGGTATTAAAGGCAGCTGCGGACGAGGGATATTTGGACACAGAAGCCATATTTGTAGACAGTACGCACATAAAGGCAAGTGCGAATCTGAAAAAGCAGGCCCGCAAAGCTGTACCCAAAGAAGCAAAGCGCTATGCACACGAATTGTTTGATGAGATAGACAAGGACAGAGAAACGCACGGAAAGAAGTCCTTCGACGAAAACAACAACGGGAATGATTCTGGCAGTGGAGATAACTCCGGTGAATCGGAAATGGTAGAAAAGACTGTTTCTACTGCAGACCCGGAATGCGGCGTATTCCACAAGGGCGAACACAAGAAAGTCTTTGCCTATGAAGCGCACACCGCTTGTGACAAGCACAACTTTATTTTAGGTGTACATGTTACGCCAGGAAATATTCACGACAGCGTAGCATTTGATTCTCTGTATGATGATATTTGCCAGCACTACCCCGAACACAAAATCGTTGCAGCCGACAGCGGCTACAAAACCCCTTGGATCTGCAAAAGAATCTTTGAAAGTGGCAGAGTTCTGACTTCTGCCTATACACGCCCCAAAACCAAAGATGGCAAACCCCTTACATGCTATCTGCTCTTTTGCCCTGTCTGAGTGAACGGCAGATGACATACCCTGCCGGAGCAATCATAATCAGAATAAAAATGCTGATCAGTTCATTCACTTCGGATGGCGCAAAGCCCTGCAGCATAGTAATGAGGTTGTTTGCGAAATGCACGAGAATGGGCAACAGCAGGTTCTTTTTCTTCTCGTAAAGGATTCCTGCGGCAATACCCATGAAGGTGGCATAGGCAGCCTGCACGATATTCAGGTGATAAACGCCGAAGAGTACAGATGATATTAGAATCGCGGCCCAAACGGGGATGAATTTCCGCATGGAGCGAAGCACAATGCCGCGGAATAGAATTTCTTCTACAACAGGTGCAGCAATCACCGCAATCATAAATGTTCCAAATGCATTTCCGCCGGCAATATTTTCAGCACCGGCGTTTATTGCCTCAACGCTTTTCTGCAGTGAGGGAAGCTGTTCTGCCAGCATGATCCAAAGACCGGAGATCCCGCAAATGCCAAATCCCACGACCAGACTGCCGAGCACATCTTTAAAATTTGTCGCTGTGCG
>NZ_QUJR01000012.1:889-71703 GCF_003480945.1 Butyricicoccus sp. AM27-36 | reverse complement strand
GATATGAAAAACATCCAGAACAAGTCTTTCCACAAGGAAATACAACAGGTTGGACAGCCAAAAATGCAGTGCGATTGCAAGAATGGGAATAGCGAAATATCTTTTTTTCATCATAGGTCAAATTTTCTCCTGTCTGTATTTTTGAGGGGACTGCAGCAGTATAACAGATTTAACTTAAAGTCTTCGTTAAGGGGCGAAGCCGCAATCTTTCGGAAGCGGCATCGCAAAAGGACACTGTTCATCCTTCCCTGTCGAACCTTTTGACCTTCCTCTAAAAGATGTTTTCCTCATAGTTGGTGACATGCTGAATTTGGCATTAGGCTCCTTGCCTTCTGCAAAGCTTTTGAAGTTCAAACAGAAAATACCCACAGCCAAAGCGGCTGTGGGTATTTTCAAATCAGATTGTACGAGCTGACGCTACCTTGTCAATCTCTGCAGGTTCGTAGTTGCGCTCTCCTTCTGTAAAAGCCCAACATTCTGCCCGGTGTATCCGCACTTTCCAATACGCCCAAAGGGGGCTTGAAGGGGAGATTCTTAACGCGCAGAAGGAGGAAGGCCGTCCGTCTCTGGCGCCTGGAGAAGAAAGTGGCTTTTATGAAAGTCAAGCAGGCCCTCATCCCGCATTTTTCCAAGCTCCAGCGACAGTCCACTGCGCTCCACGCCGAGATAATCCGCAAGCTGCTGGCGGGAGAATGGAATGTCGAATTCATAGCCACCCCGGCGCTGCGCCTCGGCGGAAAAATAGGACATCAGCTTTGCCCGCGTTGTGCGCTGGCCCATGTGGGTGAGTTTTTCGTTGAGCCGCAGGTTTTTTTCTGCCAGCTCGCCCAGCAGGTTGCGGATGATCCGGCTATGGTGGGAGCAGGCGGAGGGGCACATGCTCAAAACGCGTCTTATATGCAGAAACATCACCGTCACCGTGCTCTCCGCCTCCACGCTCACATTCAGCACCGACCCCGGCGCACAGGCGAACACCTCCGCAAAGGTCTGCCCCGGCCCGGTCTTGGAGAGGATGTTGCGGTTCCCCCAGATGTCCTCCTGCACAATAAGGGCGCTGCCCGCCAGCACAAGACCCACCTCCTCCACCGCCTCCCCGGCGCGGAGCAGGCGGGAGCCTTTGGGGAAGGTGTCGATCCTCGCTCCAAGGCAGGAGAGCATGGCGGCAAGCTCATCGTCGGAAATGCCGGAGAAAAGCGCCGCGGTGTGGAGTACCGGAAAAAATTCTTTCATAAATAATCCTCTTTCGTTGAAAATTCAACCGACTTGTTGATTTAATTCTATTATAATCAAACCACAAAAGCAAGGAGGTCTTGCGATGAAGCGGAGAATCATTGAAATTGATCAAGATAAATGCAACGGCTGCGGCGTCTGTGCCGCCGCCTGTCACGAGGGCGCCATCGCCATGGTGGACGGCAAGGCGCGGCTCATGCGGGACGATTACTGCGACGGCTTGGGCGACTGCCTGCCCACCTGCCCCACCGGGGCGATCACCTTTGTGGAGCGGGAGGCGGCGGCCTATGACGAGCAGGCTGTCATGGAAAATAAGCAGCGGAAAATGCGGAAAGAGGGCATGACGCTGCCCTGCGGCTGCCCCGGCAGCCAGTCCCGGAATATTCAGCGCCAGGACGCGCCCGCCGTGGAAACGCCGCAAGCCCAGCAGACGAGCCGCCTTTCCCAATGGCCGGTGCAGATCAAGCTGGTGCCGGTGAACGCTCCGTATTTTGACGGCGCGAGGCTCCTCATCGCCGCCGACTGCACGGCTTACGCCTACGCCGCCTTCCACGAGCGCTTCATTAAGGGGCACATCACCCTGGTGGGCTGTCCCAAGCTGGACGGCGTGGACTATTCCGAAAAGCTGACGGAGATCATTCGGGAGAATGACATTAAAAGCGTCACCGTCGTGCGGATGGAGGTTCCTTGCTGCGGCGGGCTGGAACTGGCGGCGAAAAAGGCGCTCCGGCAGAGCGGAAAATTCATTCCGTGGCAGGTGGTCACCGTAACAGTGGACGGCCGGCTGGTGGAAGAATAACAAAATTATTAGAAAAAGGAAGGAAGAAGCACAATGAAGTATATATGCAGTCTTTGCGGTTGATAATATGACGAGAGCGCAGGTTACCCGGAGGGCGGCATCGCCCCCGGAACGCCCTGGAGCGAGGTGCCGGAGAATTTTGAATGCCACCTGTGCAATGTGGGCAAGGAGTTCTTCGAGGAGGCGTGAGCTTCTGATAAAAGGACATAATTTGAACCGAAATAGGAGGAAAACGATAATGGATCATAAAATGTTTTGCTTTCAGTGTGAGCAGACAGCGGGTTGTACCGGCTGTACCGGTAAGGCTGGTGTCTGCGGCAAGACCGCCGATGTAGCGGAACTTCAGGACGAGCTGACGGGCGCGCTCATTGGGCTGGCAAGAGCCACGGACGCCGATACACCAGTCAATGCCGATACATGGCGGCTGATGATCGAGGGATTGTTCACCACCGTCACTAATGTGAACTTCAACGAAAAGACCATTCGCGAGTTGATCGAACAGGTGCACGCGGAAAGGGAACGACTGGCACCAAACTGCTCTGGCTGCGGCTCTCGCTGTGGGCAGAATGATGATTATGATATGAATTTGCTCTGGAACGCGCAGGAGGATATTCGCAGCCTCAAATCTCTGATCCTTTTCGGCGTGCGTGGTATGTCGGCGTATGCCCATCACGCCATGGTACTGGGCTATGTCGATGAGGAAGTAAACCGCTTTTTCGCCAAGGCACTCTTTGCTGTGGGCGAGGACTGGGGCATGGATGCGCTGCTGCCCATCGTCATGGAGGTGGGCGAGAAAAACCTCAAGTGTATGGCGTTGCTGGATAAGGCCAACACCGAAAGCTACGGTACGCCTGCGCCTGCCACTGTCCCGCTGACGGTGGAGAAGGGGCCGTTCATCGTCATCACAGGCCACGACCTCCACGACCTGAAACTGCTGCTGGAGCAGACCGAGGGTAAAGGCGTCAACATCTACACCCATGGCGAAATGCTGCCTGCCCACGGCTATCCTGAACTGAAAAAATATGCCCATCTCAAGGGCAACTTCGGCACGGCGTGGCAGAATCAGCAAAGAGAATTTGCCGACATCCCTGCACCGGTGCTGTTTACCACCAACTGCCTGATGCCGCCGAAAGCAAGCTACGCCGACCGCGTGTTCACCACAGCGGTGGTATCCTACCCGGAAATGACGCACATCGGCGAGGATAAGGACTTCACCCCTGTCATCGAAAAGGCATTGGAACTTGGCGGCTACAACGAGGACAAGCCGTTCACCGGCATCAACGGCGGCGGCACGGTCATGACCGGTTTCGGACACGGCGCGGTGCTTGGTGTGGCGGATCAGGTGATCGATGCGGTAAAGAGCGGCGCGATCCGGCACTTTTTCCTGGTCGGCGGCTGTGACGGAGCCCGTCCCGGACGGAACTACTACACCGAGTTTGTCAAGCAGACGCCCGCCGACACCGTGGTGCTGACGCTGGCCTGCGGAAAATACCGCTTCAACGACCTTGACCTCGGCACCATCGGCGGCCTGCCTCGACTCATGGATGTAGGCCAGTGCAATGATGCTTACGGAGCTGTCAAAATCGCGCTGGCCTTGGCGGATGCCTTTGGCTGCGGGGTCAACGACCTGCCCCTGTCTCTGGTGCTCTCGTGGTATGAGCAGAAGGCAGTGTGTATCCTGCTGACGCTGCTGTATCTGGGGATCAAGAATATTCGCCTTGGCCCCACGCTGCCGGCGTTTGTTTCGCCCAATGTGCTGAACTACCTTGTAGAGAATTTCGGTATTGCTCCCATCACCACCCCGGAAGAGGATCTGAAGGTGCTGCTGAAGCGCTGACAAACCGTAATGCGGCTGCGGAGAGGAACATCTCCGCAGCCGCACTTTATTGAAAGCAATCATGAGCGTTTTTTTGGTTCTTTGCTTCGATACTCCTACACACCGCCTGCACCAGATAATGCTTCTCATGGCAGAACACCTGGAGATGTGAGGAAAGTTGCTTGCTGCAAAAGCCGCAACACTTTGTATATCTTAACATAGGTTTTATGATCCGGTGCTATAATAACCTTAGCAAATCGAGCAATCGCCAAAGAAAGGACAGATTAGAACTATGAGATCACGATGGAAAATCACTTTTATTATATGTGTTGTGCTTATTGCCGCCGTACTTGCAGGCTGCGGCGCAGCCGAGCAGCGTCCGGCATTGGAAAGGATCGAGTACACAAACCTGAACGACAGCGGATCAAGGGCACTTTTGAAGGAGCTGCTCTCCGACACAGGCGTGCCGGACGGGCGTATTCAGAGCTTTTTCCGCCGTGTGGACCGCTTTAATGACAGCGTGAAGCAGGAATGGCTTACGGATGGCTTTGAGGAAGCGGAGCTGCTGTATACGAAATATGACCCTTACGCAATGCAGGACGAATGGACGGCGAAGAACGGGACGTTTCCGGGCTATAACTGCCGGATCACCGCCATGAGCCTGTTTGGGGATTTCCTCTCTGTGAGCGCAGACTCTCAAATCAATTCCGGTGAAGATGTGCTGTTTGTGGACGAGGAAGCGCTGAAAACAGATCCCGATGCGCTGGGCGGAAGCAGCCTTGCAGATTTCCGCGCACTGTATTCCTCCATGAAGGCGGAGGATACCACGGAGATCAAGCGTCATGTGCAAACCGTACAAGAGGAATGGGCTTCCCGCGGCGTTGCCTTTCGGGAGAATGAAAGAATCCGTCTCATCACGGTATTCTTCCACGATAAGCCGACCGAGGAGGAATCTCTGCTGTTTGTCGGGCATGTTGGCGTTCTTTTGACGGCAGAGGACGGGACGCTGTACTTTGTAGAAAAGGTTGCCTTTCAGGAGCCGTACCGGATGCTGCGCTTTGCCGACCGAACGGCATTGAGCGATTACCTTATGGGGAAATATGACACCTCATGGGGACAGGATACGGCGAGTCCCTTTATCATGGAGAACGACAAGCTCATGGACGGCTGGCGTCCAAACCCGGATAACAGAAGCTCCGCGCACGGCTAAGGACTGCGCGTTGCTGCCAATATAAGAAATCCCCGACTCTGGTCGGGGATTTCTTATATTATCCTCCGCTGAAGCTGTGGAGAAAACCAGATAAAGCACATCAACGCTGCAAAGTGACTTCAAATCATAGAATGTTAATTTGCGTTGCTTGCCGCAACGGCCCTGTTTCTGCTAAACTATGCATGAAGTCTTTAGAAGAATCATGCCGGAACGCTTATTTCTCTCTTTTCTGGAATCGGCTTAACTATTTCAGTATATTCTTATTACAAATCTTGCTGAATAAGGCGTAAAGCTATGAAAAAGGAGTGCCCATTGGGGCACTCCTTTGCTCTGTTGGAACAGTGCGAAGCTGTCATTTTAAGTCTGCTTCTTTATCATAAAGCATTGGCATTCAGTTTTTTAAATTCCACATAGGCTACGGCAAAGGCACAGACCTGCCGTGTGCAGCCGGGGGTATTCTTGAGACAGAAATGTGGTTATTTCTCTCGAAAGAGCGAAACAGAGTTTAATAGAATGGATATCCCTACACATACCCACAGAGCCTTGCTCATGGTTGGCATAATATCCATCAAGCCTCCCCAATCTTCATTTAGCACACGCATCGCTCCGTCTGAATAAAACGAACATACGGTCAAGGCAGTGAACGATAGGGCTGCGAATCTAAACCATTTTTCATTCTTGTTTTTAAAAGAGTAAATCAGATTGAATCCTGTAAAAATGATCGCAGAAATTCCGAAAAACAGCCACATATATATGATCTCCTTAATCTAACATGCCCTGCGCTCTTTTGAGGAAAGGCTCACAATCGTATCGCTTACGGACAGGAACTGCCGTTGAGAGGATCGTTTGCAGCCCTTTACCGATTCTCCGCCAGATATTCCTCCGCATAGTGGACGGCTACCGCGCCGTCCGATACGGCGGTGACCACCTGCCGCAGCGCCTTGGTACGCACGTCGCCCACGGCAAACACGCCGGGAAGATTCGTGCGGGTGGATTCGTCTGCCACGATATAGCCGGACTTGTCCAGTGCCAGCTCCCCTTGGAACAGTTCCGTCGCCGGGGCGCGTCCCACGCTGACGAACACGCCGTCACAGGCAAGGTCATGTTCCTCACCCGTCAGGACATTCTTCAGCCGAAGCCCCGTCAGGCGGCTTTCGTGCAGCAGTGCGGAAACGGTGCTGTTCCAGCGGAATTCCACGTTGGGCGCGTTCATCAGCGGCTCGTGATAGACCTTCGTCGCCCGCAGGCTGTCGCGGCGGTGGATGAGATAGACCTTCTTTGCAATGCGGGACAGGGCGAGAGCGTCCGCTGCGGCGGAGTTGCCGCCGCCCACCACCGCCACGGTCTTGCCCCGATAGGGCGCGCCGTCACAGGCGGCACAGTAGTGGACACCCTTGCCGATGAGCGTATCCTCGCCGGGAACGCCCAGGGGACGGGGCGACGCGCCGGTGGCGATGACCACCGTGCGGCCCTGAAAAACACCCTCGCTGGTTTCCAGCGTCTTGATCTCCCCGGAAAGGCTTGCTTTGTACACCTCTGCCAGCTCCGTCACCGCGCCGAAGCGCTCCGCGCTCTGCTGCATTTTTTCGCCCAGCGTAAAGCCGTCGATGCCGTCCTCAAAGCCGGGATAGTTGTCGATCTGCTCCGTCAGCGCCATCTGCCCGCCGGCGGAGAGCTTTTCCAGCACCAGCGTAGAAAGTCCGGCACGGGCGGCATACAGGGCGGCGGTGTAGCCGGCGGGGCCGCCGCCGATGACGATCATATCATAGATCTGCTTCATAATCGTGTCCTCACTGCGCCAGCGTTTCCTTGATAAACGCCTCGATAGCCGCCTTGGAGGCGGGAGCAACAACAGAGCCGAGCACCTTGCCGTCCTTAAAGAGCAGCAGCGTGGGGATGGTGTCGATGCCGAAGCGCTCGATGAGCTGCGGCTCCTCGTCGTAGTTGATCTTGCCGGAGATAAGCGTGTCGGCATACTGCTCACCCACCTTGTCAAAGGCTGGAGCAATGCGGCGGCAGTAGGGGCACCACTGCGCCCAGAAATCCACCAGCACGGGCTTGTCCGCGCGGAGAACGTCGTTTTCAAAGCTGTTGGTCGTAATGGTAAGCATCGTATATCCTCCTATTTCTGTGTAAAAAGCTGTGTTTCAATATCTGTGATCGTAATGTGCGAGAGATAGGCGGCGCATTCCTCGTTCATGTTCCGATACAGCGTGTCCATGACGCCCGCCATGCCGGAGCAGATGGCGCAGTCCCGGTCGATGTCGCCGCTGTGCCACGCACAGTCCACAAAGCGGGTATTTACCGCCTCCGCCACTTGCCGCAGTGTCAGCGTCGCCGGGTCTGCCGTCAGGCGGTAGCCGCCATCCAAGCCCTCCCGGGTCTCCACCATTCCTGCCTTTTTCAGCCCCGCCAGCACCCGGCGGACACGGGTGGGGTTGGTGCAGATGTTCTCCGCCAGTGCTTCGCTGCTGAGAGAGCGTCCGCTGTGGCTCAGGCAGACCAGCGCGTGGACTGCCAGATTAAAGGAGCTGTTCACAATTATCCCTCCTTCACAAGCGCGTAGGGCCAGTCGATGACGCCTCCGAAGTCGTAGACGCTCTGATACCCAAGCGCCAGCAGCTTTTGGGCGGCATCCTTGCTGCGGCGGCCGCTGCGGCAGTAGATCAGCAGCGTGGCTTCCTTGTCGGGCAGCGCCTCGGGCATTTCGCTCCCGATGCTTTCGTTGGGGACAAGGACAGCGTTTTCAATATGCCCGCCGTCGTATTCCTCCCGGGTGCGGACGTCTACCACCACGACCTCCTGTGAGGCCATCATCTCATAGGCTTCCTCGGCGCTGAGCTTATGATACGCCGCCTTGTCTGTTGTGTCCTCCGACGTGTCCTTTTTTGTTTTGGACAGCGTGCAGCCAGCCAGCAGTGCCAGCGAGGCGGCAAGTGCCGCAAAAAGTAATATCTGACGCATAGATTCACCTCCGAAATAACTGTGTCTGTTTTGATAACAGTTTATACTGTAACTATATCAGACACAGTTTGGGCTGTCAAGAGTTACTCGAAAAAAATGACAAACATATCCTGATAGACGGGAAAAAGCAAGATCGGCAGTCCGGTGCAGGGAAATCTATTACTGCGGCAACGACATGTCAACGCAGTTTTTTACGGCAAGCGTGGCGGAGGAGCTGCTGCTGAATACCGGATTGACGGAAGAAAACAAAGACCGTACCAGACATTTGCTGAAAGAATTTGGGCTTTACGAGTACAGGGATGCGCATCCGTCCGCCCTGTCCGGCGGACAGAAGCAGCGCCTTGCCATCGCCTGCGCCATTTTTCCGGCCGCAGGATATTGATCCTTGATGAGCCCACCAGCGGCCTTGATGGGCAGAATATGCGCCTCGTCGCAGAAAGGCTGAAAAGCGAAGCGCGGAACGGCAGAACCATTCTTGTGATCACCCACGACAGGGAACTGATCGAAAGCTGCTGCGATAATGTTGTGGAGGTTGAAAAACAATCGCCATGAATCAGCCGAGGACTGTTATGTGATATCCGCGCCGGAGGGATTGCTTTCTGTCCCTGCCGGCAGCTCCACCGCGATGGTCGTGCCTTTGTCCGAGCTTTCCTCCACCCAAACGGAGCCGCCGTGGAGATCGGCGATCTCCCACACCAGAGAAGGCCCCAGTCCCGCGCCACCTGCCGCAGATTGCTCATCTCCAGCAGCGTCCTGGTCATCTGTATCAGCCGCTCCGTCTGCTCGCGCAAAAGCGTGAGGAACTCCGCCGTCTCCGGTCGCACATCGGGATGCTCTGCGGAGAAAAGCCCCAGCTGCGCCTGCATTAGTGCCAGTGGCGTGCGCAGCTTGTGGGCGGCGTTGCCGATGAACTGCCGCTGGGCGGCAAAGGCGTTGTTCAGCCGCTCCAGCATCTGGTTGAACGAGCGGCTTAGCTGCCGGAACTCCGAAATAGCGTCTTCATCGATCCTCATATCGGCAAGATTGTTCAGCTGCACCTGCTCCACCTGCGAGGTAAAGCTGCGCAGGGGCTTGAGAGCGCGTCCGCTGACGAAATAGGCGAGGATGCCGCTGAGCAGCGTTACTGCCGCCGTGATGTACCAGTTGGTGGTGCGGAAGCGCCCCTGCACCCCATCGACGACGATGAGCAGGACGGACAGCAACGTGATGCGCCACTGCAAAGAAAGACGCTTCATTCCTCCTCGCCTCCCATCAGATAGCCCTCGCCGATGCGGTTGCGGATGGGGTCATAGCCCAGCACGGCGCGGAGCTTTTTGCGCAGGGCGGAGATGTGGACGCGAATGGAATTGCTGAAGCTGTCCACGCTATTGTCCCAAACGTGTTCCATCAGCGCCTCCTGACTTACTGGCCTTCCTTGATGCACCATCAGGTATTCCAGGATTCCCGTTTCCTTGCGAGTCAGCGTCAGCGTCTGCCCGTTGACGGCGGCGGTACGGGAGCGGGTGTCAAAGGTCAGGCCTCCGCAGCTTAGCGGCACATCCTGCTGGGTGAACTGCCGCAATGTCAGGCTGCGGATGCGGGCCTCCAGCTCCGCCAAGTGGATGGGCTTCGCCAGATAGTCGTTCGCCCCGGGCGCGTTCATCTTCAATTACTAAAAGGTGCATGAGAGCCCTACTTTATATTTCTTCGTTTTTTGTGTTGCTTTCATTATAGCAAAAATAGATAAGGTTTGCGTAAAGGCAATACCGCATAATTGGACAAGAGCGATTTGCGAGTAAATTTTGCGTACTGACGAAGCGCGGTTTTGCGGTAATACTTGACGTATTACCGTGAAATCTCGGCAGCGCGGACGGAACTCGCGCAAGGAACCGAAGCCAAAGTCAGGGCACAAAATTTCCGCAAAGCACCGCAGATTTAATTGTGCGGTGTTGCCTTAAGTTTTCGTTCTTAACAGAGACTTTAACTCTCCCGCGCTATAATGGGGGTAGAAAATCGGAAAGGGTGATGAAAAAATGATCTGCGGGAAAAAGGCCGCGGCGCAGATTGCGCTGCTGATAACCGGAATCGTCATGCTGTGCTTTGGTGTCTGGCGGGGCGAGGCGGCGACGGTGCTGAGCAAAGCAATCCAATTATGTCTGGAGTGTGTGGGCATTGGGTAAAAAGTTTTCAGGCGTTTCACAGACCATGTCCCGCTTCCGGGGCTGGATTCAGGCGGGGGCGACGCTGCTGACCAACCTGCATCTGCCGAATTTCCTCAAGGGCAGACTGTATCAGGGGGCAGGGAAGACCGTCTGCGTGCCGGGGCTGAACTGCTACTCCTGTCCGGCGGCCTCCGGGGCCTGCCCCATCGGGGCGTTTCAGGCGGTGGTGGGATCGTCCAAGTTCAGCTTCTCCTACTATATCACAGGCTTTCTCATCCTGCTGGGCGTGCTGCTGGGGCGCTTTATCTGCGGCTTTCTATGCCCCTTCGGCTGGTTTCAGGAGCTGCTGCATAAAATCCCGACAAAGAAGCTCTCCGCAAAGAGGCTGAAGCCGCTGACATACCTGAAATACGCTGTCCTGCTGGTGATGGTCATTCTCCTGCCGGCGTTCCTTGTGAACGATGTTGGCATGGGCGACCCGTTCTTCTGCAAATACCTCTGCCCCCAAGGCGTGCTGGAGGGAGCCATCCCGCTGTCCCTTGCCAATTCCGGCATCCGGGCGGCGCTGGGCAAGCTGTTTACATGGAAATTCAGCATCCTGCTGTCGGTGATTGCGCTGAGTGTACTGTTCTACCGACCGTTCTGCAAGTGGCTCTGCCCGCTGGGCGCGTTCTACGCGCTGTTCAACCGGGTGTCCCTCTTCCAGATGAAGGTGGATAAGAATAAGTGCGTCTCCTGCGGGAAATGCGCCAGAGCCTGCAAGATGGATGTGGATGTGACGAAAACGCCCAACCATACCGAGTGCATCCGCTGCGGAATGTGCATCCGCGCCTGCCCGACGAACGCCGTGAGCTTCCGCTACGGCTTCGGCAACGGGAAAGAAACAACAAAGAAAATAACGATGGAGGAATCAAAATGAACAGGAAGAGAATTTTTGCACTGGCTTTTGCCGTGCTGATGTTGCTGGCCTTGGCGGCCTGCGGTACGAAGAACAATGACAAGATGGGCGACATGAGCGGTAACGGCTCCGCCATGACTGGCGAAGCGAAAAATGCCGAGGAAGCGCTCGCCATGCACAAGGAACTCATGGCACAGGAGAACGCGCTCCTGTCGGAAAAAACCGAGCTCTGGGAGAAGGTGTTTATGGCGGCCGACAAGGGCATGACCATGCAGGAGGACGGCAAAAACTACGGCGACTTCCTGCTCAAGACCATCGAGGACGCCAAGGAAGAGTTCAGCGATGAGGAGTATGAGTGGCTGAAGGAGTCAGCCACGGAGATCAGCAATATTGAAAACAAGCTGACCGAGTTGGAAGAGAAGTATCCCGATATCATGCAGAAATCCATGGACGGCGATATGAGCATGCCCGCGGGCAGCGACATGACCACGCCGCCTGATGACGGCAGCATGCAGAAGTTCCCCGCCTTTGATGGCAAGGATCTGGATGGCAACACGGTGAAGAGCGACGAGCTGTTCTCCGCCAACGCCGTCACCGTGGGGAATTTCTGGTTCACCACCTGCAATCCCTGCGTAGGCGAGCTTGGCGAGCTGGATGCGCTGAACAAGGAACTGGCGAAGAAGGGCGGCGCGCTCATCGGCATCAACACCTTCACGCTGGACGGCGACGAGAAGGCCATTGCCGAGGCGAAGGATGTGCTTGCCAAGAAGGGCGCCACCTATCAGAATGTGTATTTTGACTCCGACGGTGAGGCGGGAAAGTTTACCACCAACATCTTTGCCTATCCCACCACCTATGTGGTCGACCGCAGCGGCAACATCGTGGGTGAACCCATCGTAGGCGCCATCACGGAAAAGAAGCAGGCGGAGACGCTGCAAAAACTCATCGACCAGGCTCTTGCCGCCGATATGGGCTGACCTGAGATTTAAAAAAGTGCCTGCTGCGCGCCATTGCATTGCCCTCGGCGGGCAAGGGGCGGAGTGAGCCCGGATTCCCCTGAAAGGAGGAAACGTGATGTATCGAAGTGTATTAGCCCTGCTTTTCGCCGCAGTGCTGCTGCTGAGCGGCTGCGCCGCCGGGAAGCAGACTGTGCCGAAGGAAAAGAGCGGACAGGAAGCAAACATGGACGGCCCGGCTTTTGACCGGTCTGATGAGGAGATCACCTATATGGATACCACAGACAATGTCATCTATCTGGCGGGCGGCTGCTTCTGGGGCATGGAACAGCTGATGCAGTCCATCCCCGGCGTCATCGACGCCGAGAGCGGCTACGCCAACGGCATCTGCGAGGCGGACGCCGATTACAAGACCGTCTGCAAGGGAGAGACCGGCTTTCGGGAGACCGTGCGGGTGGAATACGACCCCGAGCAGGTGAGCCTCGACGCGCTGCTGATGGCTTACTTCTATGTCATCGACCCCACGGTACAAAACCGGCAGGGCAACGACCGGGGCAGCCAGTACCAGACCGGTGTCTACTTCACCAACGAAAGCGCGAGAGAAACGGTGAAGCGCATCGCGGAGATCGAGCGCGGCCGCAGCGAGAAATTCTTCGTGGAGATCGGCCCGCTCAAAAACTACTATCCCGCCGAGGAATATCACCAGAACTACCTCGAAAAGAATCCGGACGGCTACTGCCACATCCCGCGCGCGGAGATGGAGCTTTTTTCCCAGCTGCGCATCGACCCGGGCGACTATCAGAAGCCCGCGGCGGAGTCCATTCGGGACAAGCTGACGGCGGAGCAGTACCGTGTTACACAGGAGAGCGGCACAGAGCGCGCTTTCACGGGCGAGTTCTGGGACAAGTTTGAAAAGGGTATCTATGTGGATGTCGTGACCGGTGAGCCGCTTTTTTCCTCCACGGATAAGTACGAGAGCGGCTGCGGCTGGCCGGCTTTCACAAAGCCCATCGAGGGCCCTGCCGTAGTGGAAAAAGAGGATCTGAGCCACGGGATGCGCCGCACGGAGGTCAGAAGCCGTGCCGGAGACTCCCACCTCGGCCACGTGTTCACCGGCGATCCGGAGTCCCCCAATGGCGTGCGCTACTGCATCAACAGTGCGGCTCTGCGCTTCGTCCCCTATGAAAAAATGGAGGCCGAGGGCTACGGATATCTGCTGCATCTGTTTGAAAAATAGGATGCAAGCGGTCGGCAATTCTTATGCAAAGTACCATCAGCACATCACAGCATATCGGACTGCCGCCGGGCAGTCCGATATGCTGTGAATGGATTTTCCGGCACTCTCAATGAGCCGATTTCGAAACGGAGAAGCACCATGTATCTTTTTCAAATAAGCAACTACGATGACCCTGCTGTGGACAGCGAAACCGTAGAGCTGCTGCACCAGTGTTTGGAAGCTGAAAGCCGGCGGCGCTGCCCTGCTATGTGGAATGCGATAGACTGCATCAGAACTCACGCCGCGAAAGGCCCGGTGCGCGAAAAGCGGACGGTGCGCTACCGCATTTATGGCGTGTTCCTGCTGGCTCTGGGCCTTTTGACGCTGATTCTTGGTTTGATGCCGCCAAAAACCACCGCGGGAATCATTGTGGGCGGAGCCGTGATTATTGCAGGTTTGCTGGAGTTTGCCCTTGCTCGCGGAAGAACGCCGCCGCGCATGCCGGCATCCTGCAAAAAGGAGGCGTGGAAAGCGCTGAAGCTGCGGCGGGCCGTTGATTGGGAAAAGTTCAAAACCACTATCCGCTTCGAGGATGCCGGTGTAACGATCTGCGCAGAGGAGAAGGAAGAACATCTCTCTTATACACGGATAAAGAGCGTCTTTGAATCATTGCATTTGTGGCTTGTGGTCTGTGACGATGAACGCGCGCTGCTGCTTCAGAAAAAGGACCTGAGGTCCGGGAACGCAGACAGCTTCCTCTCTGACATCATTTCAAAAATGAACACAGGAACAGATGCATCCGGCTGAACATGGCAGCTATGTGATGTCACCAGCCCGTTTGTCCCAGTGGGACTTCAACTATGGTCCAGTTATCGACGGAAGTACACAAATGAGCGATTTCCGGAAGGATGATCGGAGGCAGATGAATAAGCGAGGGATAGCTTTTATAGTGGTAGATATCAGGGCTGTTGTCAGCAAAATGTAGGAACAAGAGGCCAATCGGCAGGCATCGAACATGGGAGTTAAAGCAGCATTTTATACCCGCCTAAGAAATAACCGGCAGGCATTCGACCACTGAGAACACACCATCTGATACATCCCCCTGTTCAGAGCTTCTGAACAGCCATCCATGTTGAAAGCGGAGAGACTGCGATACAGCAATCTCTCCGCTTTTCTGTCGTGATCTTCTGCTTTGAGCGCAGAGGCCGAACAACCTGCACGATAATGAAAAACATGGCTCCAAGCCGGAACAGGCGGTTCTTATGAGATATCCTCACATCTGCGGCACTGTCGCCGCTGTCGAATGGCAGCCCTCCTTCATTCACCTATGGCCGGGCATCGGATACCCTGACTTTTTGCGTCCTTTTGAGGATACCCCGCCCCCGTCCATCATCGTTACCCTCAAATACTCTTATGCCCGCAGCGGTGTCGCTGTGGGCTTTTTGCGCTCTGTGCGAGACCCCGCTGCCGCGGCCCGCCCTCCGTTTCCGAGATTTGCAGCCAACCAAATTTCAGAATACGGAGGAACCATACGGATGCAATCAAAGATGTACTGATCCCGCCGGATGTGACCCCACAGCGTCAGTGCTTTACCTACGCCAATGAAGCAGATGTGCTGAATGTTGCACTGTTCGGCATCACGGCAAAGGAATGGCGCCAGACACACCCGGATTCCAAAGGAAATATTCGGGATGAAGCAAGCCTCCAACACTTGATCGTTCTTGCTAATCTTGAAAGCATCAATGCGGAGTTGATTCGCCAAGGAATCCCCCAGAGTGAGAGACTGCTCCGGTTGAACGCCAGCGCAAAGCAGATGATGCAGTCCCTTGTAGGAGATCATCGCATTGACGAATTTAGAACATATGGTGAACTGCCGAATAAGAAAAGCAAATAAGCCCTAAGTATATATTAAAACTAAGGCAACACCGCACAATTAAAGCGGCGGTGCTTTGCGGAAATTTTGTGCCCTGACTTTGTTGCAGTTTCACAGTAATACATCAAGTATTACCGCAAAACTGCGCCTCGTCAGTACGCAAAATTTACTCGCAAATCACTCTTGTTCAATTATGCGGTATTGCCCTAAGTTTATCATCCGCAACATACATAGAAATCTCTACTCTGTAACACATTAGGAGGCCTCATTATGGAATTTGACCGTGAAGTAATTGATCTTATACCATCTGGAAACAAAACCTTCAACCTGATTGGCCTAAAAATGCCGAGCGATAAGGATATATTCTTTCGCGCGAAGCAAAAGGAAACCCTTGATAAATACCAAGCAGCGAGGAGGTTTATGTATGAACTGGAAGCCGATGTGCTGAATATGGCACTGTTCGGGATGACGGCCAAAGAGTGGTGCGACGCAAATCCGGATCTCAAGGGCAACATCCGCAACTATGCCAATGTTTCGCTTTATATAGCCAATGCATGTTTGGAAAAAGCCAAAAGTCAAATATATCTGGATGTTCTGCTGAAAATACTGGAAAAGCAGATATATATGTGCTATCATTTTAATGGAAATTATGGTTAATTCTGACAACGCTTGTTTTTGGAAACGAAAGGATGGTGTCAATTGTCTGCAAATATAACTTTTACAGAGGAACAAATAACGGGATTATTCGGTGAATTGGCGGCAGAGGACGAGAATATCGAACGCTTTAAAAGTAGCTTTTTCAAAAATGCTACATACGAAAAAATTCATAAATAGCATTAAGCGGATAGCGGCTCTCTTAAATGCGGTGCGTGATCTTACTAATGAATTTCCTTGTTTGCATTTTAGAATCAGCCTTCGTAGCGATGTTTACTTTTTGGTGCGTACTGCGGATGAGTCAACAGACAAAATTGAAGGGAATGTAATATGGTTAAGCTGGACTGAACATGAACTGCTTGTCTTTTTAGCAAAGCGAGTGCAAAGCTATTTAGGGATTAAAGTATCGGAAAACGCATTATTGAAAAAGCCTCAGTTTGAAATTGCAAAAAGCTTATATCAAATTTCAGCTGGGTGCCGCCTGTTTTTGTACATCTAAGGGTCGAAAATCACCAATTTTCGTCTCTGTAAAGCAAGGGCAGTGAAAAAGGTGAAATAGTTATCGCTTTTGTGCAGTTCCTTTGTGAAACAGTGAATTGCTGCGGGGTGAACACCATTCGCTGGGGCGTGTGTATATTTGCGGTCGTGCAAAAAATCCCACAAAACCGCAAAGTCGATAGGTGGGTATTTCGATGCAGAGTATGTTCGACACTGTGGAAACTGAAAATCAGCTTGTATTCGCAGAAAAGTTACATTTTAGGGCGATAACCGCCGGGTGATTGTAAAGCGCTATTCAATACCACCCGGCTCGCTCGATGCAGGAAGCCACGCATCGGATATATTCTGTACTGACGAGTATAATATAGCAAAACAGACAGCTTTCGTCAACCGTTGCGCAGAAATGCGGCTTCGGTGGAAAGCTGCCTATTTTTGCTAGATACGATTTCTTACTCGGTTATCTCTGCATCGACCAGATGGCAGTCCATATATCCGTTTTCTTCGTAGGTCTGGAATGTGCCAACGACCGTGATTTCTGTTCCCAGTTCGGGATAGTCGGCAGGATAGCTATGTTCGCCCGCGAGGACGAATTCCAGCCCCTGCGAGCAGCAGGCAGTCGCGTCCATGATGATGCAGACCGTGTACACCGCGCCGGTGTTCGGATTCCCATAGGCCGCAAACTGCCCATTCATTTTGATGCGCTTTCCGACATACCGATCCGGCTCGTACATCATGTTATAGATCTCGGAGTAGACCATCGTGCTGCTGAGCGTAGTCAGATCGACATCCAGTTCGCCGGAGGCCTGTGCCGGTTCATAGTCCGGAAGCGCTTCGGCGGGCTGCGTCTGCTCCGGTTTCGGAACGGATGTTTCCGGTGTAGTTTCATCCGCAGCAGGCTGCTGCTCCGGAATTGCAGTCGGCGGAACGGTCGTTTCGCCTGTGGCATTCGCCATCTGCTCCTGAACGACCTGCTGGGTCGCGCTGCCCTGCTTCGATTGAGACTGGATCTTCTGATCGCCGCAGGCGCAGAGGGAAACCAGATAAAGCGCGACGGCGAGAATAAACAAAGCCTGTTTCATGTGCGGATACCTCCCAATCGGGATATTCCTGAGGAAATCAGAAATGCAAAAATGTCCACGGCCACAATGGTCGAGCCGACCGGCGTTCCAGCTAGGATGGAGATCAGAATGCCCAGTGCGGCGCAGCAGACGGAAAGGGTGGCCGCACAGATCGTCACCGCACGGAAGTTTTTGTAGACCCGCATGGCAGATAGCGCCGGGAAAATAACAAGGGCGGATATGAGCAGTGAGCCGACAAGGTTCATTGCCAACACGATCACAACGGCGACCGTTATGGCAATCAGTAAGTTATACAAATCGGCCTTTGTCCCCACAGCCTTTGCAAAGTTTTCATCAAAGGTCACAGCGAAAATTTTGTTGTAGCAAAGAACAAATACCGCCACGACCGCCACCGACAGCACCGCGCACAGCCAGACCTCGCTTTTCGTCAGCATCAGAATAGAGGTCGAGCCGAACAGCGTACTGCACACATCGCCGGACAAGTTAGAGGATGTGGAGAACAAATTCATCAGCAGATAGCCGATAGCAAGTGCCCCCACCGAGATCATGGCGATGGCGGCGTCGCCCTTGATCTTCGTGTTCTGCCCGGTACGCAGAAGCAGCACGGCGCTGATGATTGTAATGACCATGACCAGCGGCATTTCGTTGGTGATTTGCAGCACAGCGGCAATCGCCATGGCTCCGAACGCCACATGAGAAAGTCCGTCACCGATGAAGGAAAACCGTTTCAGCACCAGCGTTACGCCCAGCAGAGAGGAACAGAGCGCAATCAGCACGCCGACCACCAGCGCATAGCGGACAAAGGGGTACGCCCAATAGAGGGTCAGTTTTTCCAAGATTGCGGTCATTGTTCATCACCGCCTTTCTCTGCGGCAAATAGCCGCCCTTGCGGGCTTTGGAGATACTCTGCCTTTGTTCCGAAGAAAACGGTGTTGCCAATATGCAGAATATGGCTGGCGTATTTGACTGCGGCGGCAATATCGTGAGAAATCATAATAATGGTGATACCGTCCTGATGGTGCAGTTCGTCGATCAGACGATACATTTCCGCTGTCACTTTGGGATCAAGCCCGGAAACAGGCTCGTCCAAGAGCAGCATTTTTTGTGTGGCGCACAGCGCACGGGCAAGCAATACCCGCTGTTGCTGCCCGCCGGACAACTCTCGATAACACCGCTTTGAGAGCTTATCAATCTGCATTTTCCGAATGTTTTCTTCGGCAAGCTGTTTTTCTTCTTTGTTATAAAAGGGGCGGCTGCCGCAGCGCCCCTGACACCCGGAGAGAACGATCTCTCTCACGGATGCAGGGAAATCCTTTTGTACGACGGTCTGCTGCGGCAGGTAGCCGATCTCATTTTTCCTCAGCCCGTCGCCTGTCAAAATTCTGCCGCTGATGGGCGGCTGCAAGCCAAGGATTGTTTTCATAAGTGTACTCTTACCAGAGCCGTTTTCCCCTACGATGCAGAGGTAGTCGCCTGCAAAGACCTCAAAGCTGAGATCTTGCAGAACGGACTTCCCATCATAGCCGACGCGGAGATTTTGACAAGTGAGCTGAGCCATAGACCTACCTCCTTAACCCAATGCTTCTTTCAGCACGGACAGGTTCTTCTCCATCACGGAGAGGTAGGTCGTACCGTTTGCCACATCTTTAGAAGTGGTGGACTGCATGGAATCCATGGTCAGCACCTTTTGATTTTTCTCAGCGGTGTTCTGGACAATGGTTTCGGAAATTTTATGCTGTGCGCCCTCAATGGTCAGAACGCAGGGCAGTTTCGATTCATCCACCTTCTTAGCAAGGAACGAAACGGTCTCAAAGCTGGCTTCCGTTTCGGCGGAGCAGCCCACAAAAGCGGCATAGTAGCTCAGACCGTAATCGTCCACCAGATAGCGGAACGGGAAACGGTCGCCGAACAGAACGGTCTTATAGGTCGCAGCGTCCACGACAGCCTGATATTCACCGTCCAGCGCAGAGAGCTTTTCGATATAGGCAGCGGCGTTGGTAGCGTAGGTGTCCTTATTGTCGGGGTCCAGCTCCTGCAAGGACTTGGAAATGGCATTTACAAGAACCTCCGCGTTTTTCAGAGAAAGCCAAACGTGCTCGTCCTTTTCTTCCTCATGCTCGTGGTCTTCGTCCTCGTCGTGGTCATGCCCTTCCATGTGTTCGCAGATCTCTTCGCCGGTCATATCAGCCGGGAAGAAGGTAGGCCAGGAGTTTTCGGGATCGACGATTGCGTCGAAGCTCTCGTTGCTCATCCGGATGTGGAAGTGTTCGGCGGCAGCCGGTTCGATCATGTGGTCATTGAACTCAATGTAGACCGGCGCGCCGGAATCCTTGTCCTCCGCCTCAAAGCGATACATGGCCGCCTTCGTGCCGGTAGACCAGTTCTGAATGTAATAGCCGACATACTTGTAGTTAGAGCCGACCTTCTTGCTGTCTTCGTAGGTGAACTCGATGTGGTCACCCTCAATATCGATGTTGGTAATGTCCGTTTTGTAGCCGTTCTGATAGTAGGTCTTGTATTCTTCGGCGGTCATTTCGCCTTTCTCTGCCATCGCTGCAAACGCATCATCCAGTGTTCCGTCCAGCACAAAGGGATAGGCAGACTGCCAGTCGCCCGCCCAATCAGACAGGCTTCTGTCCTGAACCTCGTCATCTTCAAAGGTGGAGACTTCCTTGCTGTGGTCATGGTCGTGATCGTGCTCTGTTTCCTGCATACCCTCGACCACTTCTTCGGTCTTGACGCTGTCGCCAAGGACATCCAGCAGGTTGATGACCTTCATGTTCTTGTTGGTGGCATTTTTCAGAGCATCGTCCACCCAGTCGTCGGACTCGCCGCCCACATAGATGAACAGGTCGCAGTTGGAGATTTTGACAATGTCATCGGCAGTGGGCTGATAGCTGTGCAGGTCAACGCCGTTATCAAGCAGCATCGTGACTTCGGCGTTATCGGCTTTGTCACCTAAAATCTCACGCACCCAGTCATATTCGGGGAAAATGGTGGTGACAATGCTCAGTTTGTCGGTTTTGTTGGTATCGTTCTGCTTTCCGCAGCCGGCAAGAGCGCCGACGAGCATCAAAAGCGCAAGCAGCAGCGCAGTTATTTTTTTCATAGGGTTTGTTACCTCCAAATCATGATAAGAACTTAAAAATGGGCGCAAAAATACAAGGGTAACAGCAACGCCGCAAAAGTCTATCCGAAAACAGATAGACTACACCCTTGTAAAAAGTTCTTATTTTTAATTTGAAAGTTTGACCTTGAGAGAAACCAGCGTAAAGGTGCGGGCAACCTCTGTACAGGAGGGAATGATCCGGCACAGAATATATAGAATCGCCGTTACAGTAGCTGCGGCGGAGCCAGCAAGCCCAATGCTTTTGAGCAGGTTTTCGCAGACGTTGATCTGATGGCAGATGGCGCAGTCCACGCCAGTACAGTCATGGTCGGATTCCACTGCGATATAGGCAAGAGAGGACAGCATAACAAAGGCCAGCACTACGGCCAGCAAGCCCGTCATAAAACGAAATTTCTTTGTCATGGTCTGTCCTCCTTTCCAATCGTTATTTTCCCTTGCAGTCCGAACAAGTTCCATAGAGGATCGTGTCAGTCGTGTCCAATATAAACTGTTCGCTCTGCGCCAAAAGCTTTGCGAGCAAAGCTGCGTTACCATCTGCCATGTGAAAGGTCTTGCCGCATTTGATACAGCTCATGTGCAGCGCACCTTTGCAGCCTTCGGCATCAAGGTATTGATAGTAGACCTCGCGCGTGCCGCTCTTGCTGCTCCGACGCACTTTTTCCTCTGTCTCTAACTGTGCAAGGTTTCGATATACGGCGCTCAGGCTGATGTTTTTATCTGCCAAAGCGTCCGCAATTTGCCGTGCGGACAACAGCTCGTCCGGGTGCTGGCTCAAATAGGCAAGCAGAACCTTTCGCTGCCGCGTGCTGTAGCTATGCAAGTCACCGCACCTCCAATTTGCAGTTCATTCGCAAATATTATAATCCAAGAAAGCAAGAAAGTCAATATGCGAGTTGTTCGCAAATTGCAAGTTTTCAATGAACGCAGCTACCGCGAAAATCAAAACCACTTTTACTGTTGCCCAATATGTTTGACTGCATATTTTAGGACTACAATTTCTGGATGTTGGAGTTGCCACTTGTCCAGATGCAGGAGACGCTCGGCAAGGCAGCATCTACTGGATTACATGCTTGATGTATGCCATGATGATAGAATGCTGAATCTGTTCAAGAAGGTTTGCAGACGATATTATAGTCTTTATCCGGAAATGATGGCCTATAAGGAATGGTATGAGGATTGAACGATTCTATCTTAAATCAAAGGAGGATGGTTGCCAAGTGTATAGAAAATGGACAAAGAATGATATAGAAGCATCCAAAGCACGCTTCCATAGGATTTATGTACAATCGCCGATTGAGTATCGCTTTCTCTGTGGTCACGATATTCAGAGCGACGATGATGAGGATGCATTGGATTACTACATGATTGGGGTATGGCTGGTTCAGCATAGGAAATATTCTGATTGGTCGAAAGAGAAATCGTTTGATTTGGCGGAAATTCTTGAATTTATGCGAGTGTGCAGGATAAGAATTCCACGATATATCAAGCGTACAAGATTCTATCGTAAAAAATTAACTTGAAAGATGACACGACAAGGATTATTTACATGGATACACCAGCAGTACGGCACGGAGCCGGAATACCCCTGGCATGATTGGAATGCTGTGCTGCGGCGCAACGACAATGATAAATGGTATGGTGTGGTTCTGGAAGTATCTGCCGATAAGTTGGGATTGCTGGAAGCAGGTATCGTTGATGTCCTTAATGTGAAAAGCGATCCGCTGTTGATCGGCTCTCTTCGCGGACAGGACGGCTATTTTCCGGCCTATCACATGAACAAGGAAAAGTGGCTCAGTATTCAGCTTGGCAAACCGGAACTGGATGATGCCATCAAAGATTTGCTTTCTTTGAGCCATGAGCTGACAGCACCGAAAAAGCGCACCCCAAAGTCAAGAGCAAAAAATCCGGGAGATTCCGCAAATGGCAAAGAAAAAGAAACTGACGAAGGCTGAGTGATGGGAAGCACGCCTCCGGAAAGGCAAGCAGTGGCTGCTCACCTATACCGGCTCACCGAAAAAGATGAACAAGCATTACCGGGAACGCTTTCATGTGGATGCTGTGACGGCTGCCAAAGATTTGCAGGAGCTTGGGGTCAATTATACACAGGAGCAGCTCGACCAGATTAAACAGGCTGAAGAACAGCGGCTCCGGCAGCGGAGAACGGAGCGGAAAGCGAAAGAACGGGAACGGTTAGCAGAACTGTATAAGGACTGCGATGATCGTTTTGCCTTTATTGCAGGCTATACAGATGGCGGCGCACCATTCGGTGTGATGTGGGAAGAAGTCGGCATTGATCTGGGACTGCCATTCAAGGAAAAGGTAAGGCTCTATCACATGCAGATGTTAGGTTGATAATTGTGCAAGCGCCGCCTGCACAATTTGCAACAAAAAGAGGAGCCGGTCAAGGCTCCTTGAAGGTGCGTTATTTCAAAAAGTTGCTCTTATGTTCCAGTGCGTGCAGATTATAGCCAAGTGTTGCCAGGTGCGCGACCTTCAGCGCAACCAAGTTGATGTCGGTGGACATCGCACTGGCAATCTGTTCGGCGGTGTATCCATATTCATAGGTGTAGCGAAGGATTTCATCGCTGTCCATCAGGATCTCTGCTGTCACGAAAGCCCTGCTTGCTATCAACCGTTTCCTATTCTACTAATACTATAATTTCAAAGCATGAAAATGGCCGAATTGATAATAAAAGAGTGGTTGCTATGCACAACCACTCTTAATCAAAATCATTTTTAATGTTGCATTTTTCGATACTCTGTCGGTAACACCTGTACTACATCCTTGAATGCCTTCGAGAATTTTCCCTGAGTTTCGTATCCCACTTGGTTGGCAATATCAGCGATGGAGGCATCTGTTTCCCGTAATAATTTCATAGCCTGACGCACTCGAAATTCCTTCATATAGGTGGCGATAGGCTGGCCGTAGACTGCCTTGAATATTTCCTTTAGAGTAGAGGTATTTATCAAATATTGTTTGGAAAGTTCAGCAATCGTAAATCGCTGATCCAAGTGCTCTGTCAACTGTTGATGAATTTCTTTTATCAATTCGGTTTGCTGGGAGAAGTATTGAGTCAGTTCTTTATGCTCCGGATTTCATGTTGCTCAAATAAATCAAAATTTCCAGCACCTTCAATTTCAAAAGGGAAATTCGAACGGACACAGGAGCAGAAAAAAGTGGGGCAAAAATATGCTCTGAATCGGAACAGGACGGGATTGCGGATGGCTTTCCGGAGCAAAATCGATCCCGTAACTGGTCTGCCTCTACACCGGCATTCTTTAAAACTTCCGGGCAAATGGAAGAAAGCTGTTTCAGATCCACGGAAATGGAAATCCCTTCTGAATATCATAGGGGAAACATCATGGCGGAATCCGCGCAGCAGGCCATACTGTGCGCAGTCACATCACCTGCACCTAAATAGACGGCAGTACCGCCTTGCATATTCCAACCCACGCGACCACTGCGGCAATAGTAAATTTCCAAAACAGAATCCGAAGCATCGTGCCGAAACTTGACTTCTGAAGCAAGAAAAACATTGAAGGATACCTCTATTCCAGGAAAAGTTTCATATGCCTCCACACATCCTTTTCCAGCGGTAACCGCTCGAAACTGTTCTCCAAAGAGTGTGCTATCTGTTCCACCAGCCCGACAATGCTTCAAGACGAGGGTGCCGTTTGGAATCTTTTGGAGTTTTTTGAGCGATAACTTTGGATTCTTCTTTTTTCATGGCGTTCCTTTCTGTGTTTCTACTTGCGATGGACAGGCGATTTTTACAAGCCACTCAATCATGTGGTGGAAATTTTGGGCCGGTTCGGTATCGGCAGCTCTATAATAGACCTCTTTTCCGTCCCGGCGGCTAACGATCAGACCTGCTGATTTCAACTGCTTGAGATGGTGAGAAACTGCAGGACTGCTCATATCTACCATGGCCGAAAGATTGATAACACATTCCTCATAGTGGCAAAGTAACCCCCAAATGCGAATACGGCTGCCATCCCCCAGCTGCTTGAAAATATCGGCTACGGTTTGAAAGTTTTCTGCGCTGGGTATATGTTCCAGTTTCTGCTTGATAGTTTGTCCGTGGTCGTGGGGTAAGTGGTTCTGAACCATTTAGCACTCCTCCTTGAAGTCTATTTTACCATAGGCCGGAGGGAAAAAACTTTACTTCTGAGATGTTTCTGGTTCAGGTCCAGCGTCATGGGTGTAATCCAAGATACGGACACCATCGCCTACCTCTTTCTGCACCAGCTTCCGCATACGTTTGGCAAAAGGACAGGGGGAACCAATGGGAGTCCCTTTGCTGATACAGGAAGCAAAGGCAATGGTGTCTGCACACTGTTCTACCAGAGAACGGGCTCTTAGCACCGCTTTTTTCCGGGGCAGCCACCGCAGTTGATGAAGCCCACTAACTGAATATCGTCCTCTCCCATGAAAGCGCCTTTTCTCTCTCGGATTGTCCGAAAATCCCGGCTTCCGGGACAGCAATCCTCTGTATGCATACAACGAATAATGCCAAGTTTCATATTGGTTTCCTCCTTAATTTATTTAGGGCCGGCCATTCAGATTTGGCCGACCCACTGTCTATTATTATGTAACAAGCTGTCCTCTGGCAATCTTAATGGAACGGGTTATGTGAGCCTTATCAGCCTTCATGGGGGATAATCTCCGTGACTTCGTAGCCCGCCTCGGTAACTGCCGCTTTCAGGGTTTCGTCAGTAACGGACTCCGGGACCTCAACAGTGGCCTTTTTGTCCTCCAGACTTACCTGGACATGGGACGCACCAGGGATACCCTCCAGGGCATGGGTGACATGCTTGACGCAGTTCTGGCACATCATTCCTTCAATCATCAGTTCTTTTTTCATAGTAGTTCCTCCATTCGATTGCTTCATTGTTGTTTGCTTTACGGAAATCTTCTGTACGGGAGATTCCGTAGTGACAGAAGCGGCAAAAACAGGGTCAGGGCGTAGACTATGGAGTTTTCCGTCCACAGAAAGACACTCGGCAGCGGCCAGCCCAACATATGTCCCATTGAGATATAGAACAAAGGGATAGTGAATACAAAGGACCAGATTACTCGACGGCGCATCGCCTCATATTCCTTTTTGCCGTGTCCACCGAGGAGACAGCCTGTACAGCCGAGTTTCCCTTGACCTGCTGTAGGGATGCGCCATAGCCTGCCTTTTCTACAGCGGCGATAATCTGCCCACTGTTTACATTTTTATCGTCGTAAGTCACCACCATACTGTTTTTTAACAGATTGACATTGCATTCTTGCACGCCGGTCAGGCTGGATACGCTTTTTGTACCCTAGCTTGGCAGGCCGCACAAGTCATGCCTGTGATATTGTACTTTTCCTGCATATTTGAAACCTCCTTTTCTGGAAAGCAGAATACCCATACGGGGCATAGGTCTCTCCGGTTCTCAGTATAGAATCGCAAGGAGGTCTTGTATTTCCCGTTCAGAAGAATTTTTGTCCCAAATGGAAGAGCTTCTGAAAATCGATCCGTTATAAACGCTGCAAGGGCATCCCTTCCAACTTCATGTGATATTGTTCCAGCACATCTTTCAGCGTGATTTCTTGCATTCTTTGTTCCGCTGTTTTTTGAATGTCCAAGTAAAAATCCCGCAGCACCAGTTGGATATTTACACCCACGCCACAGGCAGGATTGGTGTGGATGTCCTGATGGAGCAGAGGCTTGTTGCCCTCTACTGCTCGATAGGCATCCAGCAGAGTGATTTTCTCCGGCTCACGAGCCAGGGCAGGCCGAGGATGTCCCTTCACGCTGACTAGCAGCCCTCCTTTCCGCAAGGCGGACATGAGCTGGCGTACATAGGCAGGATTGGTTTGAACGCTTTCTGCCAGTTTGTTGCTAGTTAGGTCGCAGTCTGGGTACAGAGCGATAAAGGCTAAAATATGAACGGCATCGCTAAGCCGGGTGGGGTATTTCATGGCAAATCTCCTTTTTTGATGTTATTTTTATTATAACAACATATTGACAGCGGCGCAAGCAAATGCTAATATGAGTTGTAGTAATAATAAAAATAACACCCGCTCGAAAGGAATGATGACAATGAACTTCTATGATGATTTGGTCATGCAGGCACAGATGAATTATTCCAGGCACTATCCTATCTATGCTTCCGGCAGTACGCCTTATCAGCTGACTGACAAAAAGCCGCTGCCGTATAGCGAACAGATCCATCGGTTGGTACAGGAGGTAAAGGAAGCTGACTGTGTGGTAGTGGGCGGAGCCTCCGGCCTGTCCGCTGCCGGTGGCGGAGATTTTTACTATGAGGACAACGACTCCTACCGCAAATACTTCCGGCCTTTTGCGGAGAAGTACCACTTCAAAGGTGCTTTTGCAGGGATGATGCACCCCTGGGAGACCCGGGAAGAGTATTGGGGGTATCTTGCCACCTTCCTTCACACCACCCAGACCGCACCTGTGCGTCATCCCTATCTGGATCTAGACGCTTTGTTGAAAGGCAAGGACTGCTTCATCCTCACCACCAACCAGGATACCCAGTTTGTCAAACTCTACCCGGAGGAGAAGGTGGCGGAGATCCAGGGAGATCACCGGTTCTTCCAGTGTGCCGCCTGCTGTACCGATGACACCTGGGATGCGGTAAAGCCAGTGGCTGATATGGTGGCCGCTATGGGGGATGGCACGAAGATTCCCACGGATCTCATTCCCCGGTGCCCTCACTGCGGCGGCGAGGCATTCCCCTGGGTGCGAGGATATGGGAATTTCCTGCAAGGAAAGAAATATGAAGAACAGTACGAAAAAATTTCTCGCTATGTACTGGAACACAAAGACAGCAAAATTCTGTTCCTGGAGCTGGGTGTTGGCCGAATGACTCCCATGTTTATTCAGGAGCCTTTCTGGAACATGACCCTCAGCTTTCCCCATGCCCGGTATATTGCTGTCAACAACAAGTATGACTTCCTGCCCAAGCAGTTGGAGGACAAGGGCATGACCATTGTGGCCGACATTGCTCAAGTGCTACGGGATGCACGGAACACCATGGAAAGCGGAGATAACGATCAATGAGGGTTGGAAACCAAGCGGCGCTTCAGGAACTTGCCGAGCGTATTGCTCAAGCAGATGCCGTTGTGATCGGAGGTGGCTCCGGCCTGTCAAGCGCGGCTGGATACGACCACTACCATTGGTCCCCGGCACTTTCGGAGGCATTGGCTCCCTTTCGCGAACAGTATGGCTTTACCTCTCCGCTGGCTGGATTCTACCATTGCTTTTCCAGCTATGGAGAGCAGTGGGGGTATTACAGTCAATATATCCGCTTCATGTGGGAAGCCCCTACTGGGCAGCCCTATCTGGATCTGCAAACGCTTATTGCAGATAAATCTGTCTTTGTGCTGACCACCAATGTGGATCAGCAGTTTTTTCGGGTATTTCCCCAGGAACAAATTTGCGCTTTTCAGGGAGACTTTAGCTACTGCCAGTGCAGCCAGCCCTGTCGGGATGATATTTGGAAAAACCGCGAACTGGTAAAGGAACTGACCGGTCGCTTGGTGGGTGTGCACCTGCCGGAGGAAGCTGTTCCTCGTTGCCCGGATTGCGGGCGGGTGCTGGTGCCTTGGGTACGAGATGATACCTTTCTGGAGGGAACCTTCTGGCAGGATAACCTGCACCGCTACCATAGATTCCTGCGACGCTGGATAATGGATCAGTCCGACAAAAAAGTCCTGCTGTTGGAACTTGGCGTGGGTGAGATGACGCCCAGTATCATCAAACTGCCTTTCTGGGAACTTACTGCCAAAAACGAAAACGTCTTTTATGCATGTCTTAATCGAGAGGCATCTCATAGGCCAGAGCATCTGCGGGGACGCAGCCTGTATCTGCAAGGAGATTTGGCGGAAACTCTAGCTGCCCTCCGGCAGGAGCGCTCCATCGCAGCAACCATAAAATAGAAAGGGGCGAACGAATATGATTGATTGGAACCCTATTGCGAAAAAATTCAGAGAAGCGGACGCTATCTTGATCGGGGCCAGTAACGGACTGTCCATAACCGAAGGACTGCATTTGTTTGCGGACAATGCGGCCTTTGAAAGACTGTTTGGGGATTTTAAACGGAAATACGGCCTTGGGTGTATTTTGCAGGGCATGATGGCTGGATGGCCCAGCGAGGAGGAAAAATGGGCCTTCTGGGCCCGACTCATCCATCATTACTGCGGGCAGTACCAGCCGACGCAGGTGATGAACGATTTGAAGGCCATTGTGGGAGAGAAAGATTACTTTGTCGTCACATCAAACGGAGAAGGTCACTTTGAACTGTGTGGCTTCGATCCGACGAAAATCTATGAGATTGAGGGCAACTGGTTTACGATGCAGTGTGCCCGCCCCTGCCACGACACCCTCTATTCAAGTTTAGAGGTGGCCGAAAAATTATCGGCTGCTGAACAGGGCGGCCATGTGCCTACAGAGTTGGTGCCGCGCTGTCCCAAGTGCGGAGGTCCCATGGATATCCACATGGGCGCGGGTCAGAGAATGATTCCGGATACCGCTGCCCAGGCACGGTTCCAAAACTTTCTGAAAACCTACCACGGAAAGAAACTGATGGTTCTGGAGCTGGGCATTGGCTGGCGCAATCAGCTGATCAAGGCTCCGATGATGCGCCTGGTGGCCAGCGAGCCAAATGCCACTTATGTGACCATCAATCTGGGGGAGATCTACATTGTGGACAATATCAAAGAGAAGTCCTTCGGACTGGACGGGCGGCTGGATGAGCTGCTGCCTGCTCTCCGGGAGGCGTGCGAGGCATAACGATTTCGGAGCAAGTTCAAAATGACTATACGAATGCAGTGGACAGATGGAAAGATTCGATGCCATTGGGTGAGCCCGACTAATACCACTTATCTGCGATACCATGACGAGGAATGGGGCAGACCGGTCCACGATGACCAGTTGCTGTTTGAAATGTTGATTTTGGAGAATTTTCAGGCAGGCCTCACATGGGAATGTGTCTTAAATAAACGAGAAGCATTTCGCCGTGCTTTTGACGGGTTTGATTTACGGAAGGTGGCATCTTATAGCGAAGAAAAATTGACGGCTCTGCAAGCTGACTCTGGAATCATCCGTAACCGACTGAAAATACGAGCTGCAGTGGTCAACGCACAAGTGTTTCAAAAGATACAGCAAGAGTGGGGCAGTTTTGACCGATACTTATGGCATTGGACAGATGAAAAAATCATCCAAGAAGTAGACAAGGTCAGCTCACCATTATCGGATGCTATCTCAAAAGACTTGAAAAAGCGAGGCATGAAGTTTGTGGGGACCGTAATCATCTATGCCTATTTGCAGGCGGTGGGAGTTATCAACTCTCATGAATCAGGTTGCTTCCTGAATCCTTTGCAGCAGTAGAAAATGCAGAAAATAAAACGCCGGGAAGTTGACTCAAGTTGTCAATGTCTCCCGGCTATTATCTTGCAGATTAATATAGTTAGAATCATGGTATATATTTCATTCCCCATTGGGAAATGGCGTAAAAGACCGGCAACAGATCCCGTCCTTTCTCGGTGAGGGAGTATTCCACCCGCAGGGGCATTTCATTATATTGGATGCGCTGGATCAATTCATCCGCTTCCAGCTCCTTCAGGGCGTTGGTCAGAGCTGTATTGGTGATGGGCTTGAGAACTTTTTTCAGTTCCCCAAACCGCATGGGACACTTGATGCACAGTTCATAGAGAATTTGGAGTTTCCATTTGCCCTGCAGCATTTGAACCACCGGCGTGACCGGGCAGTTTCCATCATCGGTTAGAATGACACTGCCAACCTTTTCTTTGAATTCTTCATAAGTCATGATTGGATCTTTCCTCGTCTTTTGCAGTATATTTTTTGATACTAGGTACAAATAATTTGCGTACTTGAACAAAAATTGCTATCAGGTATAATAAATATATCACTGGTTGGCCGTGCAGTCAACGACTGAAATTTCTTAGAAAGGTCTGAATAACATGAAAGAACTGAATATTATGGAGGCTACTGTTCTGACCTCCCCCAATCCGCTGACACTGATCTGCTCTAAAAAGGAGGACGGTTCTACGAACCTGGCTCCCATTTGCTTTGTGTCTTACCTCTCCTTCAACCCGCCCATGGTGGGTTTCGCCACTAGCAAACAGTCCCACACCGGTAAGCAGGTACGGGAGACCGACAAGGTGATTGTCACCGTTCCTGGCGAGAGTCTTGCCCAGACTGTGATGGCCTGCGGAGCGTCTACCGGTGCCAAGACCGACAAGGTGGCCGCCAACAACATCGAGATGATGGCTGTGGAGGGCAGTGACATCCAGATTCCGGTGGATACTCGTCTGGCGATGGTGGCCACCCTGCAGCAGTCGGTGGAAGTTGGCGACCATATCCTGCACATCTGTCAGGTGGACAAGTTCCTGGGCGATGAGGACAAGAAGGGGCTGTATGCATGGAACGGCTTCGAGAAAGTTGCGCCTGCGGTAGAAGGCTAAATCTTAAAACGGAAAGGAGGCGTTAGCGGTGGCTGTTTGTATTAAAGACTGTATTCAGAACATGAATCTGGTGATCGGCTGTACTATTGGTTGCAGCTACTGCTATGCCAGAAACAATGTCCGCCGGTTTCACATGATCGATGACTTTGAAAAGCCGGAGTTTTTTCCCAATAAGCTGCGGCTGATGGAGAAAAAGCGCCCACAGAATTTTCTGCTCACCGGCATGAGCGATTTTTTTCACTGGAAGCCAGAGTGGCGGGAACAGATATTTGCCAAGATGACTGAAAATCCGCAGCACCAATATCTGTTTTTGACCAAGCGACCGGAGGACATCGTCTTTTCCACTACCCTAGAAAATGCTTGGTTTGGTGTAACTGTTACCTCCAGTAAAGAGAAAAACCGTATCCGGACTTTGCGGGAGCATATCCATGGCGGACACTATCATGTGACCTTTGAACCTATGTTTGATGATGTTGGTATGGTGGACCTTACCGGAATTGAGTGGATCGTCATTGGGACTGAGACCGGACATAGGAAGGGCAAATCCGTATCGAAACCGGAATGGGTGTGTAACCTGACACATCAGGCCCATGCGCTTGGCATCCCTGTATTCATGAAGGAAGATCTACTTCCTATCATGGGAGAAACACATATGGTACAAGAATTTCCCCCGGCTTTTTACCGGGTATTGGAGGAACAGAAGACATGGCGGATGTGAAAGATAGTAGCATTCTGATTCAGGATGTAGAAACCAAAAATATTATGACAAAATCCACCCTGCCGGTGGGCGGCTATTCCGTCAATCCTTATGTGGGCTGTACCCATAGCTGCAAATACTGCTACGCCTCGTTTATGAAGCGATTTACCGGGCACACCGAACCGTGGGGTACATTCCTGGATGTGAAGCATTGGCCGGCAATCAAAAATCCGCAAAAGTACAAAGGGCAGCGCGTAGTCATCGGTTCTGTGACCGATGGCTATCTGCCCCAGGAGGCTCAGTTTCAGAACACCCGAAAGCTTCTTGAGCAGCTCCGGGGCAGCGAGGCAGAAATTCTCATCTGTACCAAGTCGGACTTGGTAATCCGTGATATCGACCTTCTGAAAGAACTGGGAAAGGTCACGGTTTCCTGGTCGATCAATACGCTGGACGAGGATTTCAAAAACGATATGGACAATGCCGTCAGCATCAAGCGGCGGCTGGATGCCATGAAGCAGGTTTATGACGCAGGTATCCGCACCGTGTGCTTTATCGCTCCGGTTTTTCCCGGTATCACAGATTTTGAGGCTATCTTCCATCAGGTCAGAAACCAATGCGACCTGATATGGCTAGAAAATCTAAATCTGCGAGGCGGATTCAAAAAAGACATCCTGGACTATATTTGTAAAAAATATCCTGACTTGGTTCCGCTGTACGACGCTATCCACAACAAGAAAGACAGAAGCTACTTCCGTGGTTTGGAGGATCAAGCGGAACGGCTAGCGAAAGAATACAGCTGTCCCTTCGTGGACAACGAGCTGCCCTACGGACGAGCAGAGCCTGGGCACCCCGTAATTGTGGATTACTTTTACCATGAGGAAGTGCGTGGCTCGGAAAACACCGGGCGACGCAACCCCAAAAAATAATTTGTGAAATAAAAGGGTTCTGACATGGAGCTGTGCTTCAATGTCAGAACCTTTTTTTCAGCACTGTTTACCTATTCAGAAGTTTTTTTACTTTTGGAGTGTATCAGATCGGCTCTCTTGTATTGCTTTAAGACAGCAGGTTTTACAAGGTGTACCAAACATAGATAGGAGATTTGTATGGCGTCTTTGATTTTGCTTGCCGTATTGACAATGTATTGCATCTGGTCGCTACGGCGTATTATAAAGCGACGCAAAGAAAATCGCGGAAAGTGTTCCGGTTGCCCTTATCAAGGCACTGGAATGTGCCGATAAAGGCTATTTTTTCCCAAGCAGCAGGACCTTTTACCCAAATAGCAGGATGTGCTTCCAAAGCGTTGACGAAGCCAGTTCAACTAAGTATGATGAAGATACAATTAAACAGCGATTTAATTGTTCTGACAACAGGAGCAAATTGAGAGAGGAGTTTTCCAAAATGAAAAAAACTTATAAGATCGAAGTAGACTGCGCTAACTGCGCCAACCTGATGGAGGATGCAGCCCGCAAGACCAGTGGCGTATAGAGCGCTACTGTGAAATTCATGACCCAGAAGATGATTGTGGAATTTGCTGAAGGTCAGGAGCCGGCCGGCGTGATGGTTGCTGTGCAGAAGGCTTGCAAGAAGGTGGAGCCTGACTGCGAGATCTTCCTGTAAGGTCCCATTCCACACAGGTGCCCCAGACGCTACGGGCGGAAGGGGCACTTTTTTAACAAACAAATAAGCAATTATAGAAAGGAAAGAATGATATGCAAGAAATGATTGAAAGCGGCTTGCTGATCGTAGTAGCCGTATTATCAATTATCCTTCTCTTGATTGGCCAGCGGTCCAGCAGCGGCATGATAAAGAAACAGAAAATCATGTTGGGAAGAATCCTGACTGCCACGGTATTACTGTTGGCGTTACAAACTTTGGGTTCCACCGTATTTGACCAGCTGGGCGCAGCCGGGCGCTGGGTACGATTGGCACTGTATTTGGTGGATTATCTCATTATTGGTTATGATATTCTGAGAAAAGCGTATAAGGGTATCCGTAATGGTCAGGTCTTTGACGAGAACTTCTTGATGGCGGTTGCCACCATTGGTGCTTTGGCTCTGGCTGTCTACGAAAACGGTGATTATCTGAAGTCCATTGCAGTTATGCTGTTCTATCAGGTAGGCGAATGGTTCCAGTCCTATGCTGTTGGAAAATCTCGCCGCAACATCAGCGAACTCATGGACATCCGTCCAGACTACGCTAACATTGAACGGGATGGCAAGCTCGAACAAGTAGACCCGGACGAGGTGGATATCGGCACCATCATCGTGGTTCAGCCTGGCGAGAAAGTTCCCATTGACGGTACCGTGGTGCAGGGAGAATCCACTCTGAACACTGCCGCCCTCACCGGCGAAAGTTTGCCGCGTGAGGGCAAGACTGGTGATGAGATCATCTCTGGCTGCATTAACATGACCGGACTGCTTCATATCCAGACTACCAAGGAATTTGGTGAGTCTACGGTCTCAAAAATCTTGGACTTGGTGGAAAATGTGCCCCTGTGCACTGGTCATCTCTATCCCTCTGTCCTTCTTTGCAGGGATTGGCGGAGCTAGTAAGGCCGGTGTGCTGGTCAAAGGTTCCAACTACCTTGAGACTCTGTCACAGGTTAAGATTGTAGTCTTTGACAAAACCGGCACACTGACTCAGGGCGTATTTGAGGTGAATGCGATCCATCACAATGAGATGGATGAGCGCAAGCTGGTGGAATATGCTGCTCTGGCGGAAAGTGCCTCTAGCCACCCCATCAGCAAGAGTTTGCAGAAAGCCTACGGTATGGAAATCGACCGTAGCCGGGTGACTGACCTTCAGGAACTTAGCGGCAACGGTGTCATCGCTATGGTGGACGGTCATCAGGTGGCAGCTGGTAACGACAAGCTCATGAATCGTCTGGGCGTTCAATCTATTCCGTGCCACAGCGTAGGCACCATCATTCACATGGCGATTGACGGGAAATATGCCGGACACATTGTTATTTCCGACATTGTGAAGCCTCACTCCAAGGAAGCCATCCGGGCATTAAAGTCGGCTGGGGTTCGCAAGACTGTGATGCTCACCGGTGATGCCCAAAAGGTGGCTGACAGTGTAGCCTCCGCTCTTGGCTTGGATGAGGCCTACAGCGAACTGCTGCCTGCTGATAAGGTAGAGAAAGTAGAAAAGCTAATTCAGATCAAATCGGAAAAGGAAAAGCTGGCTTTCGTAGGAGATGGCATCAATGACGCCCCGGTACTCCGCCGGGCAGACATCGGTATCGCCATGAGTGCCATGGGTTCTGACGCCGCCATTGAGGTTGCCGATGCGGTCCTAATGGATGATGATCCTATGCAGATCTCCAAGGCGATTAAGATCAGTCGCAAGTGTCTGGGCATTGTCTACCAGAACATCGTTTTTGCCATTGGTATCAAGCTGATCTGCCTTGTCTTGGTAGCCCTGGGCATAGCCAACATGTGGCTGGCGGTGTTTGCCGATGTAGGCGTAATGATTATTGTCGTTCTCAATGCCATTCGAGCGCTATTTGTAAAGAATCTTTAAGGGGTTGGAAAAATCGCAAGGAATGGAGGGGGTCTATGAATCAATCTTGGCCCCGAGAACCACAAGGGCAAGAATTGGAAGATTTAATACAGTTGTTTAAGGCACTGGGGGACCCTTCCCGCATGAAGGTTTTATTTCAGATTGGTTTCTCGGAAGCATGTGTCAGTGAAGTTGCAGGCAAACTGAATATGTCAGAATCTGCCGTTTCGCATCACCTCCATGTTTTACGAATGAATGGTTTGGTCTGCAGACGCAGAATCGGAAAAACTATTTACTATATTCTAAAAGATGATCATGTTAGATGCATTATTGCACAGGGATGTGAACATATTAAAGAATTCGTTAGTTAGTAGGAAGAAAAACAAATAATTTCAATCACCTGCCGGACGACGGCAAAAGAAAAAAGCCGTCGTCCAGTAGGCTGATAATTATGCAAGCGCCACCTGCACAATTTGCAACAAAAAGAGGAGCCAATCCAGGCTCCTCGAAGGTACGTTATTTCAAAAAGTTGCTCTTATGTTCCAGTGTGTGCAGATTATAACCAAGGGTGGCCAGGTGTGCTACCTTCAGCGCAACCAGGTTGATGTCGGTGGACATCGCACTGGCAATCTGCTCGGCGGTGTATCCATATTCATAGATGTAGCGAAGGACTTCATCGCTGTCCATCAGAATTTCTGCTGCTACGATATTGGCCTCATATTCCGGCTTGGATTTCATGTCGTAGAGCATGAACTCATGAATCGGGGGGGGGCGCCATATTCCGGTGAAGCTGATCATGCCCTAATTCATGTGCGCACACGATGCGCAGCATATTTTCATCCAGACTGTTATTCAGGAAAATAAAGCGATTTCGCTTGATTACCCGGTACATTCCCTTCAGGGAACCAAGATTCTCGCAAAGCATGACATGGACACCAAGCTGCCTTGCAATTTCAAAAGGGGCTCTGGAACCGCAGCGTTTTACCAGTTTCTCACCGACCCGTGAAAGCTGTTCCGCATTCATCATACCACCTCCAGTGTACAGTATAGCGAAAAGTGTGTACGATAAATATCACTGATCGGATTTTTTACGCCTCGTTTTCGGGGCGTATTTTTTATTGTTCTCTTTGGCAATCCAGTAGGCATCGGTCAGAGCTTTATAAGCTCCTTCGATGACATCTTCGCTTAATTCGCCGCCAGCGAACATACCGGTCACTTCACTGACCAGTTCTTCAATATCTTTCGCTGCTTTTATGCCGCCTTTTTCATGAGCTTCTACGACGTAGCTGCCGCTGCTTCCCAGCAGGTACTCAGTAGTAGTATTCAGCGCATCCGCAATCTTCTGAATCGTAACCATATTGGATGGTTTGCGGCTGCCAAGCTCATAATTCTGAATTGTGCGGGCGGTTACACCGGCCTTCTCTGCAAGTTCTACCTGAGTTAAATTGGCTTCTGTTCTTTTTTCTTTCAACCTTTCTTTGAAGACCATAGGAATACCTCTTTCTTTTTTGATGACGAACACGAACACTTTTTCATAAAAAACCTATTAACATGAAAAACGGTGCTTACTATAATGACGATGAAAACACGAAATACAATTCGTGTAATTATAGTATCACAAGAAATGCTGTGTGTTAATGCGTTCGTGAAAAGTTGTTCGTGCTATCACGAACAGAGAGGAGGAATACGGGATGCAAAGAGTGATTCTTCACTGTGATATGAATAATTTCTATGCCTCGAGATATACGGTCGATACACTGACCAGATCGAGCCGTATGGGATGGACGAATGCTGGCCGGATGTGACCGGAAGCGGCTGCATGGGAACCGGATTTGAAATTGCGGATGAGATTCGCAGAACTGTTAAGTTTGAACTGGGACTTACGATTTCTGCAGGAGTGAGCTTCAATAAGATTTTTGCCAAGCTTGGGTCGGATATGAAAAAGCCGGATGCGATTACCTGCATCGAAGCAGATTCGTTCCGGGAGAAGATTTGGTGTCTTCCTGCCTCTGACTTGCTTGGAGTCGGCAGAGCGACCGAGAAGGTTCTATCCGGTCATGGGATTCATACCATTGGAGAGCTTGCTGCAACATCGGATGATTTCTTGAAGTGCCGCCTTGGAAAGAATGGACTGGCAATTAAGAAATATGCCAATGGACTGGATGATTCGCCGGTTATGCGTTCCGATTATGTCTCCCCAGTAAAGAGCATTGGGCACGGGATAACGACCAAGCAGGATTTGGAGAATAACGCCGAAGTCTGGTGCATCATGCTGGAATTGGTGCAGGAAATCGGAACCAAGCTGCGAACACATAAGAAGAAAGCTGGCGGAATAGCGATTTCCATCCGCAACAACGAACTTTACACGAAAGAGTGGCAGTGCCGGATTAGTATTCCGACACAAGCCCTACTTATCTGGCGAAAACTGCATTTGCTTTATTTGCAAAAAACTATCAGTGGGAACACCCGATTCGTTCAGTGACAGTTCGGGCAATCAACCTGTTTGAAGAGGATTGTCCGATACAATACGACCTATTCACCGATGTGAAATCACTGGATCGCCAGGAACGGTTGGACGCAGCGATTGAGCAGATTCGATTCCGATTCGGGAAAGATGCGATTAAAAATGAGGTACTTTTTCAGAAAAGCAAGATGCCGACAGAGCGAAAAGTAGATTTGGTTATGCCGACAGGAATGATTGGTTAATACAGCACCGGTAGAATCTGGTGAGTTCTTTGCGAAAAGAAGTCAACACATTCGCCGGTTTACAGAGGAGGAGCGTAGAATATGTCGGAACAGAAGTGTAGAAAAGTATATGTACCTGTGAATTTGGATGTGGATGCCGAGGGAAATATCCGCCCGCGCTTGATTCGGTGGATTGACGGACGGGTGTATGAGATCGACTGATTGAGGCATAAGTGCCGGGCTGCTTCCACGAAGGTAGGTGGCTGCGGAATTCGTTACACGGTCATGATCGGTGGGCATGAGAGCTTTCTGTACAACGAAGATGAAAAATGGTTCGTTGAAGCGAAAGAGCAGTGCCTATGATTCTTGCGCAGAAAAACATAGAAGAAATCGCTGTTGCAGTGATAAGAGATTTTCAAAAGTCCTTTTTCGGCAGCGAAGCAGATGATCCGGAAAGATTTGCGCTTCCGACACCCATTGACCAGTTTGCATCCGATTATCTGAACCTGAAGGTGTCATTTCAAAAGCTATCCTCGGACGGAAGCATCTATGATCTGACCGCGTATGTGATACAGAATGTCAGATAGAAGTAGAGGGAAGTCAGAGGAGCATCTTTCTGAAAACCAATGATGTGGTTCATCAACAGCAGAAAGTCTCTGACTTGTTATGGATGGCGTTTTTACGACATGGATCAGGTGAAGATAGATACTTTCTGTGGTGCCTTTGGCGTTTCGAGATCGGCAGCTGCTATCCGCTTGGAACAACTGGGCTATCTGAACCGGAAAAAGGATTATGAATATCGTGATCCATTGGAGGTGTGGCCATGAGCAGGAATATCAGAGTATCGGAACCATCTGCGGAAATGCAGATTAAAATCTTCCGAGCAAAGGATGCAATCGCTTCGCAAGAGCCCAGGACTGTCAGGTGCCCTTATTGCCGACACAATTCAATCATCGTCTTTGAGGATACCAGAGGACATGTGCAGACCAAATGCAAGGCCTGCGGACGCGAGACCGTCTTCAATGTTTTGGAGATGAGAAGATTACGGAGATTGCAGCTCTACTATTCGTCTTTGAATGGTTGAGATGACAATAAATAACCCTATTAACACAATTTTATAAGTCATAGCTGTGCTGTGGAGCCGCTGACAGGCGAAGTCTTCCGAATGCCGCATGAGACAGAATTATGGAATACCCATGTTCTGTTTTATCGGCACAGGATTTTTCTTCACCGTCATGCGGCTCCTTTTTTGACCTTCCACTGGTCCGGTTCTGTATCGGCTGTGCGGAAGGAGAAACGTTATATGCAAGAACGAGAGAGGAACTGTACCAGAAGGAACAGGAAGCGATCCAGCAGATTGAGAACAAGACGTATCGCCGCAGTACACCTACAGTGGAGGAGTATTGCGAGAAATGGCTGCTGATGCAGTCAGCACAGATCAGGATGACAACGCTGATTGACTATACATCGAAAGTGAAGAACTACATCATCAAGCCCTTGGGCGATATGCATATGGGAGATGTAACAGCGGATGACATTCGCCTGGCACTGTTGGCGGAGAGAAGAAATCCTCGGACTGAAATGGGATTCGGTGTATCTTGATTGCGAGGCTCCGTACCTTACTGTTCGGAGAGCCTGGCATACGGAGCATAATCGTCTGGTGATTCTGACAGAGCTGAAAACAAAGGCAGCGCATCGGAATGTCCCTCTGCCGGACAATCTTCTGGAATGTCTGAAAGAGGCGAAGAAGACATCGACATCGGATTATGTGGTTGCAAATCGGGATGGAGACCCTTTGTCCTATACGCAGTTCAAGAGATTATGGCAGTATATCGTAACCCGTACCACCAGGGAACGTTGCTATTACCGCTATGAAGATGGCAAGAGGGTAAAGCATACGGTGAAGCCGGTTCTGGGGCAAAAGGCGGCACACAATGGAAATGTGGTTTACAGTCTGGACTTTGAGGTGACTCCGCATCAGCTGCGGCACACTTATATTACGAATCTGATTCATGCTTCGGTTGATCCGAAGACGGTTCAGTATCTTGCCGGTCATGAAAGCAGCAAGATCACCATGGATATTTACGCCAAGGTGAAATATAATCGCCCAGAGCAGCTCGCAGGAGTGCTGGAAGATGCTTTTGCATCGTGGGATCAAGAGTAAATCAGGAAAAACTTAGGGCAGGGATGGCCATCAAAATCACTGCCCTTTTTACATACATGCGACATCCTTGAAGGAAGTGATGTACGCCGTGATAATAAAAGTGACAACACGCAATGTATGAAGATAGACGAGGAGGAGAACACATGGCTAAAGGGAAAAAGCGTCCTGCCGAACTTCCGGAATACGGAACAGAACAGACTGCTATTTTGCTGGATAGCATTCGTGAGCTTCCGCCGTATGTATTCGTGATGATTGGCTTGTACGCGGGATTGCGTAGAGAAGAGATTCTTGGACTTCAATGGGACTGTGTATTCCTGGATGAAAAAACGCCGTACATTTCGGTAAGGCGTGCATGGCATGTGGAAGGCGGTAAGCCGGTAGTCAACACACTTTTGAAGACACTGTCAGCAAAACGAGATGTTCCGATTCCCAAATGCTTGGTAGCCTGTCTCAAGGAAGCAAAGGAAAAATCAGAATCGGAATATGTGATCTCGGACAGGAATGGTAACGCTTTGGCTGAATCCCAGTTCGTGAGGGTATGGAAGTACATAGCAGTTCGTTCTACCGCAGAACGCTGTTATTACACCTATGTAAATGGACAGTCCATCAAGCATAGAATAAAGCCAAGGCTTGGTGAGCATCAGCCGAACAATCCCAAACTGGTGTATACGATGGACTTCAAGGTGACCCCACACATGCTGCGGCACACCTACATCACCAATCTGATTTACAAAGGTGTTGATCCTAAGACGGTGCAGTATTTGGCAGGTCATGAGAACAGCAAAACGACTATGGACATCTATGCGAAAGTCAAGTATAATAAACCTGAAGAATTGAGCAGCGTTGTGAATGCAGCATTCGGGCTGCGTTAAATTGCACCAAAAATTTCGCGATTTCGTGGGTTTACCTATGGGTTTACTGAGAGCGGGAAGCCCGAAAACCCGCATGAATACTGGACTTTTCGGATCAAGGTCAGGTGAGTACGTCCTCAAGGCAGCACGTCGCGCACCGCAGTTCTCCAAGCGCTAATCAATATTTGTGCTTTCAAAATGCAGAAAACGCAAGTTTTCTGCATTTTTTCTTTATTTATCGACAAAACAATATATGCAGAATTGCAATGCAAAACATGTGCTTTTCTCATCAATAAAACCGTGCTGCAATAGAAGTAGACCCGAAAAGGAAACGGAGAATGCACATGGCAAAGACAAAACGCTCGATCGATATACTGCACGGACCGCTGAACGGCAAACTCCCGGCGAGATTGTCGGCCGGCTGATCAGCCTGTTGTTCATGGTGCTCGGTACCTGCCCGCTGCTGCAATCGATCGAAACCTGTATCCCGTCAAAAACCGGCTGTTTCATCGGTCGTTTTTTTGTATGCCGAGACTAACCCTACCACTGGACGAATGCACAAAAATATGCTACAATTCAATATAGATATTTACACGGAGGTGTCGTGCGATGCACAGTACCAGAAAGGTCAAGGATGATCTCATTTATGTTGGCGGCAGCGATCGCCGCCTGAGCCGCTTTGAAAATTTGTTCCCGATCCCCAAGGGGGTATCCTATAACAGCTATGTGCTGTTGGACGAGAAAACCGTGCTGTTTGACACGGCAGACGAGTCCATTAGCCGTCAGTATATCGAAAACGTCGTTCACGCGCTGAACGGCCGTCCGCTGGACTACATGGTCGTTCAGCACATGGAGCCGGATCACTGTGCGATGATCGACGATATGCTGCGCCGCTATCCGGAGGTGAAGATGGTATGCAGCGCCAAGGCGGTCGGCATGTTCGCCCAGTTCTACGGAACGGACGTTGCCGCGCGTGCGCTGGTCGTCAAGGAAGGCGACAAGCTGTCCACGGGCGAGCATACCCTGCATTTTGTCATGGCGCCGATGGTGCACTGGCCGGAGGTCATGGTTACCTACGACGAGAAGGACAAGATCCTGTTCTCTGCTGATGCGTTCGGCACATTCGGCGCACTGGCGGGCAACATTTTCGATGACGAGATCACGTTCGACACCACATGGATGAACGATGCCCGCCGTTACTACACCAACATTGTCGGCAAGTACGGCGTACAGGTGCAGACGCTGCTTAAGAAGGCGGCATCGCTCGATATTGAGATGATCTGCCCGCTGCATGGTCCGATCTGGCACAAGGATCTCGGCCTGCTGCTGGAGAAGTACCAGAAGTGGAGCACCTACGAGCCGGAGGACAAGACGGTCATGATCGCCTACGCGACCATGTACGGCAACACCGAGAACGCCGCAAACGTGCTCGCAGGCATGCTGGCCGACAAGGGCGTGAAGAACATCGCGATGTACGACGTTTCCGAGACCGACGTTTCCGAGCTAGTAGCGGAGAGCTTCCGCTGCAGCCATCTGGTGCTCGCTGCGCCGACCTATAACAGCGGCATCCAGCCCAAGATGGAAGCATATCTGTCCGACATCAAGGCGCTTAACCTGCAGAACCGCACGGTTGCCGTCATCGACAACGGCACCTGGGCCGCTACTGCGGGCAAGCAGATGATCGGCATGCTCGAGGGCATGAAGAACATGACCATCCTCGAGAACCCGATCTCCATCAAGTCTGCACTGGCAGAGAACCAGCTCGGCGCACTCGAAGCGCTGGCTGACGAGCTGGCAAAGCAGGTAAACGGTTAAGGCAATACCGCATAATTGAACAAGAGCGATTTGCGAGCAAATTTTGTGTACTAACGAGGCGCGGTTTTGCAGTAATACTTAATGTATTACTGTGAAATCGCAACAAAGTCAGGACACAAAATTTCCGCAAAGCGCCGCAGCTTTAATTGTGCGGTGTTGCCTTAATAATTAAATACCGGCGGCTGTCGCAATGCGGCAGCCGTTTTGCTGTATATGCAGGGGAGAGCGGCGAGGAAAAATGCCCTCCCTTCCTTTATAAAATGTATACGAAATTGATGATGTTATAGAGAAAACCCGGATTTGTCCAAGCAAACAGCAGGGAAAAGTGAAAGAGCGTCAGCGGTGCGGGACGAATGCATCTCCAGGTTTACTGTTTTCCACGGAAAGACAGGGCAAAGTGGCATGAAAAAAACGCATGAAAGCACAAAAAATTTGTGCGAACAGTGAAAAATTAAAAATTTTGTGAAATCCGGTTAAAAATATGTTGCATAATGCGTTAATAGTGCTATTATAGTACAAGGGTTGAAACAACCGCCACAATATCTAAAGTATAGAGAAATACATCAGGAGAAGAAACGAGGAATTTTTATGCTTCGGTTTTTGGAGAGCATGCAGTGGGTGCTGTTCATTTTCTTTACTGCGGCGTATGCGTACCAGATCTTTTACCTTCTGGTTGGCTTGTGGGGCAAGCAGCGCGGCGGCGTGGAAAATGCAGAGCTGCACCGTTACGCGGCGATCATTTCAGCACGCAATGAGTCCGCCGTTATCGGCAGACTGATCCGCACCTTGAAGGAGCAGGATTATCCGTCAGAGCTGCTTGATGTCATTGTTGTTGCAGATAACTGCACGGACAATACCGCTGAGGTAGCGCGCAGCGCCGGTGCGATCGTGTACGAGCGATTTAATAAGGTGCAGGTCGGCAAGGGTTACGCGCTGGACTATCTGTTCAAGCGTATTTTCGAGGAGCAGGGTGAGGATGCATACGACGCGTTTTTCGTATTCGATGCGGACAACATCGTAGATCCGCAGTTCGTCCGTGAGATGAACAAGATGTACGATACCGGCGAGTATTCCGCACTGACCAGCTATCGCAATTCGCAGAACTTCTGCGCGAACTGGATCTCCGCAGGCTATGCGCTGTGGTTCCTGCGTGAGTCGCGCTTCCTGAACCGCCCGAGAACCCGTCTGGGTGTCAACTGTGCGGTTTCCGGCACCGGTTTTCTGATTTCGGCTGATGTGCTCCGCGAGGAAGGCGGCTGGAATTATCATCTGCTGACCGAGGATATCGAGTTCTCCATCGCCAGTGCGGTCCGCGGCCGTAAGATCGGCTACTGCGGCAATGCCATCATCTACGATGAGCAGCCGGAGCATTTCCGCCAGTCGTGGGATCAGCGTCTGCGCTGGAGCAAGGGCTTCTATCAGGTGGACGCAAAGTATACCGGCGCACTGCTGCGCGGCTGTACGCGCGGCGGCAAGGCGGGCATGTCCTGCTATGATATGCTGATGACAGTTGCACCGTGCAACCTTGTTACCATCGGCTCGCTGCTGCTGGCCGTACTCCTGTGCGTGACCAGCTTCGCACAGCCGGCATACATTACATACCGCGTTATGCGTATGCTTGGCCGTATTCTGATGCTGACCGTGCGCGGCATTACGTTCAGCCTGTTTGCCTTCGGCGCGGTGACGATGATCGCCGAGTGGAAGCGCATCGCAGGTCCGGCGTGGAAAAAGGTGCTGTATACCTTTACCTTCCCGTTCTTCATGCTCACCTATGTTCCGATCTCGATCGCCGCTCTGGTCGGCAAGGTCGAGTGGAAGCCGATCCAGCATGGCATCGCCAAGGTGCAGGAGGAGCGCGAGAGCGCGTAATTGAATCAAAACAGCCGCAGGGTGTCTGCGGCTGTTTTTTTACCATTTGCAGATGTGTAATTGCAGGGGAGGCCGGTGGTCTCCCTTGTGCCACCAGACCAACGAGTTGCGCGGCACAGGTATCCTCTGGAGGACTCTCTCTTGTCCTTCGGGCAATTCACCGTTCTCTGATTTTCGCTGTGCTGAATAGGAAGGAGGGAACCTTGGTTCTCTTCTTCTTGTGCCCCTGCCGGGGAGGCAGGATTCTCTTGCTTCGCAAGCGAAAACCCTAATTTCTGGAATGATAACGAAAACCCGCTCAAACGCCGCACAATCGACTTTGCAAATTTGCTGTATAGTTTTGAACCGATCCGTCAAAAATCCATCACACGCGATTCTGACGCGAAATACAAAACGAAAACCGATGCCATCCATGTCTGCAACCGTAAAACCGCTCAAACAGGCAGAAAAAAAGAGCCGTGCTTTCGCACAGCTCTTCAAAAATTTACTTCAGCAGATATACATTTGCGTACTGCACGCCAAGCTCGTTTGCACGCTCGTGAGTGCTTACTGCAATGTCGATCTTGTTGCCCTTGATCGCTCCGCCGGTGTCCTCAGCGATGAACACGCCGTAACCCTCGATGAATACGCGGCTGCCGAGCGGAATGACAGACGGGTCAACTGCGATCGTGCGGCCTTCGGTCAGGGTGGTGCCGGTAGCGGTCAGTGCCAGATTGTTGCCGTTGCATTCAACGCACGGATCGTAGAAGGTCAGTTTATAATTGCCAAGCGCAGTTGCATTTGCCTTGATGGCATCGCTTGCCAGATACGTTGTGGAGTAAGCTACCGGACGGGCAGTGGCTGCACTTGCGACCAGCTGGTTGTAAGCGGTCTTGGTTGCAGCGGCCTTGATCTCAGCTTCCTTCTTAGCTGCTTCTTCAGCGGCCTTTTTGGCAGCCTCAGCCTTAGCCTTCTTAGCAGCTTCCTCCTGCGCCTTCTTGGCAGCATCCTGCTGTGCCTTGAGTGCGGAAGCCTTTGCCTTCGCCATAGCCTGCTGTGCGTTGGAGATTTCGGCAGAGGTGAGCACCGTGCCGACAGAATGGTTCAGAGTGGAAGAGAGTACCGCAGTCGGCTGCTCCAGTGCAGCAGCGCCGAAGGTTGCCATCGAGCCTACCGTGAAGGTTGCCGCGAGGAACATGGCAGCATGCTTACGCAGAGAAATAGACATTTGTGTTACGCTCCTAAAAGTCAGGTGAAAACGCAGCGGGAACACTTCCCGCGCCACCGGAAAAACCGATGTTGTTTTCTGGGTTGTTACTGTTTTGTTTACGTTCTGTTTCCGAACTGTAACCAATCATACTGCATCCTCTCCGATTTGTCAAACGGTTTCATAGAATTTTGTGCACATTTCACAGAGTTTATCGCTGGATTTCGTTAATCTGTATGGCATAATTGGGCGAAAATACGGTTTTTTACGGTTAGCCGTGTAAAACGCACATCGGCGGCTTTGTTACAAACCGCAGGGATCGAAAAGGAAGTCTGCCCGGTTTGACCGGTCATTATGCAGGACACGCAGAATGGGTAAAACAGCGGGACACTGTGCATAAATAGTATATAGGTAAATTGGCTGTTTCGACGAAGCCGTACAGAGCGCTTTGGTGACTGGCTCTTTACAATTCTGCTGAGCTGTGGTATATTAAAAATAAGTGTTTGCAGTCCGTGTGGGAATGCGCTGTGCCATTTACAGCGAAAACGGACCGCATCCTTCACATGTGGATAAAGACAGACGGGATCGCATGGTCTGCCTTTTCAGAAAAGCGGAAACGACATCCGCGTACATATAATAAACAACAATCAGATAAAGGAAAGTGATAATACTATTATGAAGGAAAAACTGAAGATCATACCGCTCGGCGGTCTGAACGAGATCGGTAAGAACATGACGGTGATCGAGTACGGCAATGACATCGTAGTTATCGACTGCGGCGTTGCCTTTCCGGATGACGACATGCTGGGCGTTGACCTGGTCATTCCGGATACAACGTACCTCAAGCGCAACCTGAACAAGCTGCGCGGCTATGTGATCACCCACGGACATGAGGACCATATCGGCGCTATTCCGTATGTTCTGCGCGAGTGCAACGCACCGATCTACGCGACCCGACTGACCTGCGGCATCATCGAGACTAAGCTGTCCGAGCATAAGATGCCCCAGAAGGTCAAGATGAACCGCGTGCGCGCCGGTGATACGATTAAGCTCGGCTGCTTCAAGATCGAGTTTATCCACACCAACCACTCCATTGCGGATTCGGTTGCGCTGGCGATCACCACGCCGTTGGGCACCATCCTGCACACGGGCGACTTCAAGATTGACCTGACGCCGGTTTCCGGTGAGATGATCGACCTTGTCCGCATCGGTGAGCTGGGCAAGAAGGGACTGCTTGCGCTGATGAGCGACTCGACCAACGTCGAGCGTCCGGGCTACACGCCGAGTGAGAAAATCGTCGGCAAATCGCTCGAGAAATTTATCATGGAGAGCGACCAGCGCATCATCATTGCAACGTTCGCGTCCAATGTATCGCGTCTGCAGCAGATTCTCGACATTGCCGCCAAGGCAGGACGCAAGGTAGCCGTCTGCGGCCGAAGCATGGAGAAGATCTCCAAGGTTTCGATGGAGCTGGGTTATCTGAAGGATTCCGGCAAGGTCATGATCGACATTTCCGAGATCAAGCGCTACGCGCGCAGCCAGCTGATCATCGTATCCACCGGCTCTCAGGGTGAGACCATGTCCGCGCTGTACCGTATGGCGTACGGCAGCCACAAGCAGGTGGAGGTCAATTCCGGCGACCGTATCCTGATCGCAGCGTCTGCTATCCCGGGCAACGAGAAGTCGATCAACAACATGGTCAACGAGCTGTACAAGCAGGGCGCTGAGGTCATTTACGACCGTTCGGCAGCCATCCATGTTTCCGGCCATGCCTGCCAGGAGGATCTTAAGCTGATGCTCGGTCTGTGCAAGCCAAAGTACTTCATTCCCGTACACGGCGAGTACCGCATGCTCGTGCAGCATGCCGGTCTGGCACGCGAGATGGGTGTCAACCCGAAGAACATTCTCGTCAGTGAGATCGGCCGTCCGATCGAGATCAGCGAAAATTCGGCTCGTCTGGGCAATTCCGTGCCGGCCGGCCGTCTGCTGGTAGACGGTCTGGGCATCGGTGATGTCGGCACTGCCGTTCTGCGTGACCGCAAGCATCTGTCCGAGGACGGTCTGCTGGTTATCGTTGTCACGGTTGACGCAACGACCGGCGTTGTCATTGCGGGTCCGGATATCGTATCGCGCGGTTTCGTTTACGTCAAGGAAGCCGAGGCTCTCATGGAGGAACTGCGTACCATTTCGCAGATGGCGCTTGACCGCTGCTCGGTAGAGAATCTGCGTGACTGGAACAGCCTGAAATCTGCCATCAAGGGCGATGTAAGTGATTACCTGTTCAAGAAGACCAAGCGCAGCCCGATGGTCCTGCCGATCATCATGGAAATCTAAATGTAAGATGGATAAGAAAAGACACCGAGAAATCGGTGTCTTTTTTCGTATAAGCCCTATCATTAACCTTTATACATGCCAATCTTGCACAGCTCTTTAATCATATCCGGCACGGTCTGACCGGCAATCTCGAGCCGCTCTGCGGCGCCGGGTTTCTCCTCGGAGAACGTATCCCATGCGGTGACAAGATGTCCGGTCGGCTCCATGCCGTACTTTTTCAGCAGGGGAACGAAACGCTTTGCAGTCTCGCTGTAAATGGACAGAACCTTGTACTTCTGTACGAAAAGCTCCTCCTCGGTGGTCAGAGAGCCAATGGCGAATGCCGAAAGCCCGTCCTGATACAGCAGTTCGCCGTAGCCGTCTAAAATCATGGTCAGCTGCTTTTTTGTCATGCCGTCCAGATACCAGACCTCATCGCTTTCTGCATCCGGATGGATGGCGAGGAACAGCGGCTCGTCCAGCTCGGCGTAGAACGAATGAACAAAGTCGCTCAGCTTCTCGAAGCTGAGGTTTGCGGTGATGGTGTTGCCGTCCAGCTCGTACTGCTCGGACAGCTTTTCGGGGAACGGAACGGTCACGCCTGCAGCGGTTTGAAACATAGAAATATCTCCTTATATATAATGTATAAAAATGCGGTTTACAGTCGAATGCTGATCTCGCCTGAGGACAGGGCATTCACCTGTCCGTCTGCGGTTTTCACCAGCAGATGTGCATTCTCGTCCAGTCCGACGCACTCGGCTTCGTAGCGGCCTGCCGGACTGCTGACCGTCACCGGACGGCCGATGCAGCACAGCCGTTCGCGGTACTGCTCGAGCAGCTCGGGTTCCTTGCCCTGCTCGAGCAGCAGGTACACATCCTCGAAGTGGTTGAGGACAGCGGCGGCCAGTTCGGCTCTGCGGGGCGGCTTGCCGAAGTCACTGATGGCACCCGCGACCGCCTGTACTTCCTCGGGCCACGCCGGATTGGGCTGCAGATTGATGCCGATGCCGACCACGAGCGAGCTTACCGTGCCGGTTTCGCCCTCGATGGTCGCTTCCGTGAGGATGCCGCACAGCTTGCGTCCGTTCATCAGCACGTCGTTCACCCATTTGATTTGCGGCGTGAAGCCAGCTGTCTGCTCAATGGCGCGCACGACCGCGATCGCCGCCGAAATGGTGACGAACGACAGGTGCGACAGCGGCAGTGTCGGATGCAGCAGGATGGTCATGTACACGCCAGTGTCGGCAGGGGAGACGAACGTGCGGCCGAGCCGTCCGCGCCCGCCGGTCTGCTCCTCGGCAAACAGCGTGAAGCCGTGCTTTCTGCCGAGATACTGCTCCTTCATCGTTGTGTTGGACGAGGTGAGCGACGGCTCGACCAGGATTTCGCGTCCGATGACCGCGGTATCGAGCAGTGCGTCAATGCCTGCGGCAGTCAGGCTGTCGTCATCCGAGGCCAGGCGATAGCCTTCTCCGGTCACGGCGTCAATGGCAAGGCCGCTCTCGCGCAGTGCGGCGATCGCCTTGTGCACCGCCGCACGGGATACGCCAAGCTGCTCGGCGAGCCGTCCGCCGGAAAGGCGGGTGCCGCGTGCCTGTTCGAGTGCCTGCAAAACGGCGTCCTTCACGGTCAATTCGATCATCTCCATCATTAAAATGCTAATCTCTATTGTAAACGAAAAAAGAAGATAGTACAATACTATCATGCAAAACAATGGGCGGCATAACGGAAAATCCATGCCGCAATGGAGGAAAATACCTTGAAGACCAAGCAAGAGATCCTGACTGCGCTTGCCCACAGCGGCGACGATAAGCTGCTGCTGGCAGGACTGCTCGACAAGGAGCAGACGTGTGAGCAGCGCGGTTATCTGACCCATACCAAGTTCCTCGACCTCAAGCAGCGGGCGCTGTGCACGGATGCGGTGCGCCTTGCCGGAGCGACCGGTCATGCGCTGTTCTGGGGCGGCTATGAGGACGCGGAACGCGGGATCTATCTGTTTTATCCGGATTACATGGATGCCGAGAGCGCAAAGCTGTCCGCGCCATTGGCGCTGCTGCGCGCCCGCAAGCGCAGGGAGGACACGCTCACGCACCGCGACTACCTCGGTTCGCTGATGGGCCTGCAGATCGACCGTTCGGTGGTCGGTGACATTCTCGTGCACGAGGAAGGTGCAGACATCATCGTGCTCGAGGATATGGCGGAGTTCATCCTCATGCACTTCGCCAAAGCGGGCCGCAAGCAGCTTTCGCTGACACGCGAGGACCTCAGCGACCTGAAGCACGCGGCAGTCGAGGAAAAACGGGGGACCGGTTCGGTGGCGTCTCCGCGTCTGGACAGCGTAGCCGCTCTGATTTTTGGTCTGCCGCGCAAGGACGCACAGGCGCGGATCGAGAAGGGACTGGTATTCGTCAACAACACACCCTGCATGAAGCCGGAGCACCAGATTACGGAAGGCGACCGTCTGACTGTGCGCGGCGTCGGCCGTGCGCGCGTGGAGGCGTTCGGCGGTACGAGCCGTAAAGGACGAATTTTCCTCGAATATGTCCGAAATGCGTAAACATTGGCAGAATGTGTCCGGCAAAGCCTGTTGTCAAGCGGGTTTGTCTATGTTATACTTTAGGCAATACCAAACGATTAAAGCTGCGGCGCTTTACGGAAATTTTGTGTCCTGATGTCGTTGTGATTTTTTGCAATACCTCGTATTGCTGCAAAACCACGCCTAATCAGTACGCAAAATTTGCTCGTAAATCGCTCTTGTTCAATCATTTGGTATTGCCTGTAACCCACATACGAGGTGTATCTTATGAAAAAACGTTTATTATCTGCATTCCTGTGTGCGGCGATGCTGGCAACGATGATACCGGCAGCATTTGCCTCTGATCTGGACGGACACTGGAGCAAAAGCTTTATCGAATATCTGGATGAGGAGGGCATCATCAATCCGAGTGCGACCACCGGCAAGTACGAGCCGGAGCGCAAGGTCACTCGTGCGGAGTTCATGCGCTATGTCAACCGCGCGTTTCACTTCACAGAGAAGGCAAGCATTTCGTACAGCGATGTGCAGTCCAACTCGTGGTACTACGACACGGTGCGCATTGCCGAGAAGTACGGCTACATCAACGGCACCGGCAACGGCAGGATGAATCCGGAGGGTTATGTCACCCGTGAGCAGGCGGCGGTTATCCTCGGGCGGCTGTACAAGGCCGATCCGGGTAATGTAAAACCGGCAAACCTGTCTTTTAAGGATAAGACGAAGGTTGCGGCGTGGTCGGCAGGCTATGTCAAGGCGGCTGTGGACAAGGGCATCATCACCGGCTACAAGGACAATACCTTCAAGCCGACCAAGGTCATCACCCGCGCAGAGCTGGCGAAGATCCTGTACTATTATCTTGGAACCTCGCTCTCGACGGCAGGAAAAGCGTATACCGGCTCCGACCTCAAGAGCGATACCGCGAACGTCACCATCTCGGAAAGCTGCACGCTGTCCGACGCGACGATCGATGGCGATCTGTACCTGACCGAAGGTCTGGCTTCGGATGCGGTACAGCTGAATGACGTGTACGTCAAGGGTACGATCATTGTAGCCGGCGGCACGGTAACAATGACGAATACAATGAGCGACCACATCGTTGTGTCCTCGCCTATGGGTCGCCTGCTGCAGGTTACTGCGGCAGGCGCCGCTCGTTTTCCGAGCACAGAGGTTCGCAGCACAGCAGTGCTCTACGAGAAAAAGCTGACCACCGCAGGCTATGAAGGCTTCGCGGATGTAAAAATAAACGGTGATAAGAAGGTTTCGTTGACGCTGGATGCGGATATCAATCATCTGGAGCTGGATACCGAATCCACGGTTTCCATCACTGCGAATGCGTCGGTCTACCGCATGACCGCCAGCAAGCCTGCGTCTGTCACCGGCTACGGCACGATTTATCAGGCGGAGATCAAGAGCAGCGGCGTGAGTTTTGCCAGCAGCGTGCGGGTCTCCGGCTACACGATCGCAAACGGCGTGACCGCCATCGCAGGCGGACAGACGCTCACGGGCAGTGTGACGGCGGCTGTTTCGCCGGAAAGCATAGCGGTCGATCTGAATAACTTCTCTGCACTGGGCAAAAATGTTGCGGTCACCGTGCCGAACGGTCTGAAAATTGAGAAAATCGAGAGTAACGGTGCAGTCCTCGTCGCAGGCACGGACTATACGCAGACCTCGACCGGAGCCGCCATCAGCGCGGACTGGCTGGGCAGGCTGCCGCGCGGAAGCTACAAGCTGACGCTGACGCTCTCGGACGGCAAAACGACGGCAATCGCCATTGCGGTTACCGATTCTTCGGTGAACGAAAATGTGCAGAATGCGTCTTTTGACCGCTATTACAAGTCGGAAAAGTACGCGGATGTGCACACACGTCTGAGCGGCGCCAACACCTCGGAGGATATCCGGGATGTAGTGCTCGGTCTGTCGAGCATCGACTACACGTTCGATTCTTCGACGCGTTCGCTCATCCTGCCGCGCGGTGTGCTGGCGCAGCTTCGAGCGGGTAGCTACACCATCAGCGTTGAGCTGAAAAACGGCAAGACCGAGGCATTCACCCTGACCGTGAGCGATTCCGCACCGAACGGCGAAAGCTGGGCGGTCGAGGAGTACAACACGTTCTCGCCGAGCGAACCGAAGTTCACGCTGCCGCTGACGCGCACAAGCGTGCGTACGGTGACCGTGCAGAACAACGGCGTGACCGAAACGCTCAACGCAGGCAGCGATTACACGATCAGCGGTCAGACGCTGACGCTGAAAAAGTCTGCGCTTGAGCGTTACCGCAAGGACGGTACGGCTGTCGTATTCAGCGCCGATCTGGCGGACGGCACGGCGTATGCCCTCGTTATCGACTATGTAAAGCGAAAGTAACTTCTTGTAAAGGAGCGTGATGAAATGAAAAAGGCAGCAGGCTTTATCGTTTTACTGATTTTCATGACGGGATTGATCGGCTGCAGTGGAAAAACGGTCAAGCTGGACTTGCCGTTTACAGCCGATGATGTGGAAAGTGCTGTAATGTATCATTTCGAGGGCGTCCCTATAACGGCAGAGAAGAAAATCGTTACAGACAAAGACGATATCAAAGCGCTGTATGAGCGGCTGGAAGGTCTGCCGCTCAAAGATAAGACGATAGATGATAGCGGTGACGGAGGAGATGTGACCAGTTTTCGGTTTCAGCTTTCGGACGGGACGAACTATGAACTGATTTACGTCTGCAGCGGCGTGAAAAACGGCTATCTGGCTTCGCAGACAGGCGGATTTCGCTATTTCACACGTGCGGATATCGGCGCCTGCTGGAATGACTTGAATCAAGAACTTGTGGCAGAACATGCCGATCAGAGCGAACTGCCGGGATATGATCCGGCATAAAGGCATAAAAACCCTCTGTATGAAACCATACGGAGGGTTTTCTCTATCTTACGGGTACGCTCAGCACTCACACTTCCAGAAGTAAGCCGAGTACGGAGGCAATTCGCTGCCGCCGCCGAAGTCGTGCATTTCTCCGGTAATGAGGTCCACAGCACGGCCGCAGCGCGCGTCAAAGTGTGCATGGTACGGCTGCTCGTCGATATTTACCGCAACGAGCACGCGTTCGCCGTCTGTCTCGCGCTCCCAGATGCACTGCTTGTTGGTGAGCACAAGCTGCTTGAAGCCGCCGTAGCAAAGCGCGCGGCTTTCACGGTGCGCCTTCGCCATTGCGGTGATACGGGCGGTCAGGTCGTTCTCGATCGGCTGCTCGAACGAGGGACGCAGAGCGTCATCGCCGTCCTGCTTTTTGCCCTCGGCACCCCATTCGCTGCCGTAGTAGATGCACGGAATGCCGGGCATGCCGAACAGCAGCGCATAGATCAGCGGCAGATGCGCCGGATTCTGCAGGATGGACGCAACGCGCGTCACATCGTGGTTATCCACAAACGAAAGCAGGTGCTTGCCTTTATACAGCGTCCAGTTTTCCGGACCGAACTGGCGCAGCAGCGAATGCGTGATCTCAAACAGGTTGTAGCTGTTCATCGAGGAATACAGACCCTTGTAGCACTCGTAATTCGTGCAGGAGTGCAGCATGCCATCTCCGACAAACTGGTTGTAATCGCCGTGGAGCAGCTCGCCGACGAGGAAAAAGTCGGGCGAGAGCGAGTCGCAGAAGCCGCGCAGCGCACGGATGAAATCCTTGTCGAGACAGTACGCCACGTCCAGCCGCAGACCGTCAATGCCGAATTCGTCCTTCCACTGCCGGATACACTCGAAAATGTGGTGCTGCACATCGGGGTGGCGCAGATTGAGCTTTACCAGCTCGAAATGACCTTCCCAGCCCTCGTACCAGAAGCCGTCATTGTAGTTTGAGTTGCCGTCAAAGGAGATGTGGAACCAGTCCTTGTAGGGGGAATCCCATTTTTTCTCCTGCACATCCTTGAACGCCCAGAAACCTCGTCCGACATGATTGAATACGCCATCCAGCACAACTTTGATGCCGTGCTCGTGCAGTGTTTTGCAGACGGCGGCGAAATCCTCGTTGGTGCCGAGACGGCAGTCCACCTTGCGGAAATCGCGGGTGTCGTAGCCGTGGCTGTCGGACTCAAAAATCGGGGAGAAGTACACGGCATTGCAGCCGAGAGATGCAATATGCTCCGCCCAGTCGCTGACCTTGCGGATGCGCGGAACGGTCACGCCGTCGTTTACGCGCGGCGCACCGCAGAAGCCGATGGGATAGATCTGATAAAATACGCTTTCGTATGCCCACATGAAAAAACACTCCTTTACATCGGGTAGCATTTTCAGTATAATAAAAGTGAATAAGAAATGCAAGCGATTTGTGATAAAAATTATGCAAGATGGCGATAAAATGCGAAAAAATTCTTATGTTGCGGGATTGGGGATTTGTCTGCTTTTATGCGCTTGCAGTCAGCAAAAGCCGATTAGATTGCTTGCCGACGCAGAAATTGTGTCCACAGACAGCCGAAATCAAACAATCACTGTGCGGGATGCGGGAGAGACGACTGTATTCGGCGAGCATGGCACGGCAGACTGCTCGAAAGCAGCGCTTTCTGCTTACAATTCCGACACCGGCAAAACGCAGGAAATCGGCTTTGAGGACCTGCAGGTGGGAGATTACGTTGTCATCGGCATTTATGACAACGAGAAGGCGCAGGCGCAGACCGAGACCGTGCACGCCGAGTCTGTCGAGCGAATGAGACAAAAATCTGCGCAGGATTGAAAAAACACTTGCAATCCGCCGCATGATATGATATTATAGTCGAGTAACAATGAACACGGGCATTCCTCTGCTCATTTATGGGTTTACGATGCGGCAAGAATGTCTAAGACGAAAGGAAGACTAAAAAATGGATCTCGTTAAAGTCCTGTCCGAGCAGCAGCTCAAGAGCGATCTGCCCACTCTGAAGATCGGCGACACCGTTAAGGTACACGCAAAGATCAAGGAGGGCAACCGCGAGCGTATTCAGGTATTCGAAGGCATCATCATTGCTAAGAAGCACGCTGGCGTAAACCAGACCGTAACCGTTCGCCGCATTTCTTACGGCGTAGGCGTAGAGAAGACCTTCCCGGTACATTCCCCGAACGTTGCTAAGTTCGAGGTTGTTCGCAGCGGTAAGGTTCGCCGTGCTAAGCTGTACTACCTGCGCGGTCGCGTAGGCAAGGCTGCCAAGATCGCAGAGAAGGTTTAATTCTAACATTACAACCGAACAAAAACGGGGAGCTTTTGCTCTCCGTTTTTTGTTTTCACTTGCGCATACGCTGTATTATCGCTATAATAATATTGTATGCTATCTTTTTGATGGAGGAAATCATAATGCAGCAAACCGAAAATAAAAAGAGTGAGGGACGCTTCTCGAGCGAGCTGTTCGGCTGGGGCGAATCCCTGATGGCGGTTCTGGTGTTCTTCGTGGTCGTATTCACGTTTTTCGTGCGCCTGATCGGCGTGGACGGCATGAGCATGTACCCGACCCTCGAGGATCACAGCATCATGCTGGTAAGCAACCTGAACTATACGCCCGAGCGCGGAGACGTTGTCGTGCTGCGCAAGGAGGGTTTTTACAACAATCAGCCGATCGTCAAGCGCATCATTGCGACCGGCGGCGATACGGTGGACATTGATCCTGTAACCGGCGACGTGAGCGTCAACGGCGAGGTCCTCGATGAGCCGTATATCAACGAAACGATCGACGTACTCGAGCATATGGGCGATCTGACCTATCCGCAGACCGTGCCGGAGGGCTGCGTGTTCGTCATGGGCGACAACCGCAACGCCTCTACCGACAGCCGCGACAGCCGTCTCGGCATGGTGGATGAGCGCTACATCCTCGGTCATGTGCAGAGCGTGGTTTTCCCAATCAGCGATTTTGGAACGGTGAAGTAATATGAACATTCAATGGTATCCCGGACATATGACAAAGACTCGCCGGCAGATGGCGGAGTATATCAAGCAGGTGGACGCAGTCTGCGAGGTCGTGGACGCACGCATTCCGCAGGTGTCCCGCAACCCGGATATGGATGAGATTGCAGCAGGCAAGCCGCGTATGATGATCCTCAACCGCATCGACCTGGCCGACCCGAACATGACGGCTGTCTGGGCGAAGCATTTCCGCGAGCAGGGCATGGCGGTCATCCAGACCGACAGCCGCAGCGGCAACGGCACGCAGGCGTTCTCCGGTGCGGTTCGCACGCTGCTGGCGGACAAGATCGCCCAGTGGAATGAGAAGGGTCTGGTCGGCAAGTCCGTCCGCGTGATGGTCGTCGGCATCCCGAATGTGGGCAAATCCACGTTCATCAACCGCATTCTCGGCAGAAAATCCGCCAAGGCGGCGGATCGTCCGGGTGTAACGCGCGGCAGCCAGTGGTTCCGCGTGGAGAGCGGCATTGACCTGCTCGACACCCCGGGCATCCTGTGGCCGAAGTTCGACGATGAGCGCGTCGGCATTCTGCTGGCGTGCACGGGCGCGATCAAGGATGATATTCTGGACGTTGAGACGCTCGGCTGCAAGCTGATGGAGCTGCTCGCCGAACAGGCGCCGCAGACCATCATCGACCGCTACAGCATCGCCATTCCGGAGGAGGAGTGCGATTTCCTCGGTTATGAGCTGCTGCAGCAGGCGGGCAGGCGCCGCGGTTTTCTGCTGCGCGGCGGTGAGATCGACACCGAGCGCATGGCGCGCATCCTGCTCGATGAGTTCCGCGGCGGTGTTCTCGGCCGCATTACGCTCGAGAAGCCGGAATAAACCAACATTTCGAGGGCGAACCACTGTGTTCGCCCTTGGTTTTAGGAGAGACGAAAATGACTTGGGAATACGAAGAAAAAGCATGGGCGAACGGCTACGGCTCGGTGTGCGGCGTGGATGAGGCCGGACGCGGTCCGGTCGCCGGACCGGTGTGCGCTGCCGCAGTTATCCTGCCCGCCGGAATCGTCATCGAGGGGCTGAACGACTCGAAAAAGCTCAGCGAAAAGAAGCGTGAGAAGCTGTTCGATGAAATCACGGAAAACGCGCTTGCGTGGTCGGTTTCGCTCGTGGACGAGCGGGTGATTGACGAGATCAACATCCTGCAGGCGACTTACCGCGCGATGAAGCAGGCGGTGGACGGTCTGACACGCCCGGCGGATTTTGTCTATGTGGACGGCAACCGCTCACAGGGACTCGAGCAGCCGCACGAGTGCGTGGTCTCCGGCGATGCAAAAATTCCGTCTGTCGCGGCAGCGTCCATCATCGCCAAGGTAACGCGAGACCGCCTGATGCGCCAGTTCGCCGAGCAGTACCCGCAGTACGGCTTTGAAAAGCACAAGGGCTACGAGACCAAGGCGCACGATGAGGCACTGCTCGAACACGGTCCATGCCCGATCCACCGGATGACCTTCCTCAAGAAATTTTACGAAAAGCATCCGGATGCACCGCGATGAAGGGCGCGTGGGGAGAAAAAGCGGCGCGGCTGTACCTCGAAAAGCGCGGCTGGCACACGGCAGCGACGAATTTCCGCACCCGGTTCGGTGAGATTGACATTATCGCGGAGAACGCGCAGTATGTTATCTTTGCGGAGGTCAAGACGCGCAGGAATGCCCGCTACGGTCCAGCGTGCGAAGCCGTCACACCAGCCAAGCAGGCGAAGATCATCGCCGCTGCACAGGCGTGGCTGCAGGAGCATCCGACTGAAAAACAGCCGCGGTTTGACGTGATCGAGGTTTACGGCGAGGAAAGCGCACCGGTCCCGCCGCGCATCAACCATCTGGAAAACGCCTTTGGAGGGTGAGTATGAAGCTGTTTGATTTGCACTGTGACACCATTTACGAGTGCTGCGAGACAGGAAAACACCTGCGGGAGAACGATTTACATATCAATTACGCGGCAGCGCGCAGGTATCAGCCATATGTGCAGTTTTTTGCGCTGTTCTGCGGCGCGAGACAGCCGTATTCGCCGGAAACACGCGACTGTCTGCTCGATACGCCCGCCGATGAGCGGTTCGACCGCATGCTGACGACTGCCAGACGCGAGTTTGCCGCCAACGCCGACTGGCTGACGTTCTGCCGCTCGGCGGCAGACATCCGCGCGGCAGTGGAGGCCGGAAAGGCGGCGGCGCTGCTCTCTATCGAGGGCGCGGAGCTGCTGCCCGACCGGCCGGACGCGCTCGATTATGTTTACGACGCCGGTGTGCGTCTCATCACGCTGACGTGGAATTACCGCAGCCGCTACGGCTGCTCATCCGCCGTGGGTCAGAACGAGGGTCTGACCGAGCTGGGCAAGCAGCTGGTCCGTGACTGCGGCGAGAAGGGGATACTCGTTGATGTATCGCACCTGTCCGACCGCGGGTTCTGGGACGTGTGCGCGGCAACCGACCGTCCGTTTGTTGCGACCCACAGCGATTCGCGGGTTCTGTGCCGCAACTCGCGCAACCTGACCGACGAGCAGTTTGCCGAGATTGCCAACCGCAGGGGACTGGTCGGCGTCAACCTGTACACGCCGTTCCTCGTGCGGCAGAGCGATTCGGTGATTGATGACGCCATCGACCACATCGAGCGTTTCATCGGTATGTACGGCGAGAAGGTGGTCGCGCTCGGCTGTGACTTTGATGGCTGCGATACCCTGCCGATCGGCATTGATGGTCTGGCGGATATGTATCGTCTGGCAGACCGCATGTTGACACTTGGCTACAAGCAGGAAACGGTCGATGGGCTGTTTTATGACAACGCATTCAACTTTATGCAGAAAATGTTGTGACAGGACGGCGGAATTTCCACGGAATTGCCTATTGCCCAAACATACATATTTGCTATACAATAGAAGGAGCAATCAAAACCACTGCGGAGGTTGTAAAAATATGGATTATGTAAGCACAAGAAATAAGGAGCGCAAGGTTTCCGCGGCATACGCCATCGCCAACGGTATCGCACCGGACGGCGGTCTGTACTGCCCGACCGCGTTTCCCACGCTTACCGACGCGGATTGGAAAACGCTTGCGGAGAGCGATTACAAGGGCCGCTCGGCGCTCATTCTCGGCAAGTTCCTGACCGACTTTACGGCGGAGGAGCTGGCGGACTTTGCGTCCAAGGCTTACGCCGATGAAAAGTTCGGCGGTGCAGATACCGCACCGGTGGTAAAGCTGGGCGAGGGCAAGAACCTGCTTGAGCTGTGGCACGGTCCGACCTGCGCGTTCAAGGATATGGCGCTGCAGATGCTGCCGCACCTGCTCACCGCGTCCCTGCGCAAGACCGGCGAAACCCGTACCGCCTGCATTCTGGTCGCTACCTCGGGTGACACCGGCAAGGCAGCGCTCGACGGCTTCCACGATGTACCGGGCACCAAGATCATGGTGTACTATCCGGTGGACGGCGTATCGCCTATGCAGAAGCTGCAGATGGTAACGCAGGAAGGCAGAAACGTCGAGGTTGTAGCCATCCACGGCAACTTTGACGATGCACAGAGCGCGGTAAAGCGCATCTTCACCGATGAGGATACCCGCGCAGCGCTCGATAAGGACGGCATGATGCTGTCCTCGGCAAACTCCATCAACTGGGGCCGTCTGGCGCCGCAGATCGCGTACTACGTTTCCGCATACTGCGATATGGTTGCCGCAGGCACCATTGCACAGGGCGATAAGATCAACGTCTGCGTACCGACGGGCAACTTCGGCAACATCCTTGCGGCGTACATCGCCAAGAAGATGGGTCTGCCGGTCAACAAGTTCATCTGCGCGTCCAACCGCAACAACGTGCTGACCGACTTCTTCAAGAAGGGCGGCGAGTACAACCGCAACCGCGATTTCTTCACCACCACGTCGCCGTCGATGGACATCCTGATCTCGTCCAACCTCGAGCGTCTGCTGTTCTTCGCTTCCGACTTCAACGACAAGCTGGTCGCAGAGCTGATGGGCAAGCTGAATACCGAGGGCAGCTACAAGGTAGCCGAGGATGTATTTGCCAAGATCGAGGCTGAGTTCGACGCAGGCTGCTGCGATGACAGCCACGCGGCTGATACCATCAACAAGCTGTGGAAGGACGAGAACTACCTGTGCGATACGCACACCGCAGTTGCCGTTCGTGTATACGAGGACTACCGCGCACGCACCGGCGACGAAACGCCGACCGTGATCGCGTCCACCGCGTCTCCGTTCAAGTTCTGCCGCTCGGTCATCGAGGCGCTCGGCGGTACGCTCGAGAACGATGACGTTACCCAGCTGGAGGTGCTCTCTCAGCTGACGGGTGTACCGGCACCCGCTCCGCTCGCCGCTTTGGCAGGCAAAACGCCGCGCTTTGACCGCGTGGTAGACAAGGCCGACATTCTGTCCACCGTCGGCCTGCTCAAGGATCTATAATGGCGCTTTATACGCTTGCCGATCTGCACCTTGCTTCTGATGTAGCCAAGCCGATGGATATTTTCGGCGGCCGGTGGCAGGGGCACACGGAAAAGATCATCAAAAACTGGCGTGCGCTTGTTGCGCCGGAGGACACTATTGTTTTGGGCGGGGATATTTCGTGGGGCATCAACCTTGCGGAAGCGAAAGGCGATTTTGCGCTGATCGACTCGCTGCCGGGCAAAAAGATCATTTTGAAGGGCAACCACGATCTGTGGTGGGAAACCGCCTCCAAAATGCACCGTTTCTTAGATGAAAACGGATTTACTACCATTGATTTTCTGCACAACAACTGTTTTTTCTATGAAAAGACCGCGCTGTGCGGCACACGCGGCTGGCCCTTTGAGGAGGACTTCGCCGACCCGCACAACGAGAAAATCTTCAAGCGCGAGCTGCTGCGGCTCGAGGCGTCGCTGAAGCTCGGCGCTGCCGCAGACCCGGAGGAGATTCTCTGTTTCCTGCATTATCCGCCGCTTTATGCGTCCTACCGCTGCGGTGAGATCATCGAACTGCTGCATAAGTACGGTGTAAAGCGCTGTATTTACGGACATTTGCACGGGAAAAGCCTGAGTCATGCCGTAACAGGCGAGCAGGAAGGAATAGAATGGAAGCTCGTCTCCGGAGATTTTGTGGATTTTATCCCGATTTTTCTGAAAAAATAGAAAAAACTATGGAAATTCTCAAAATAATCTGGTAGAATGATTTAGATACAATCGAAAGTAAGTAAGGAGATTGGCAACATGGAACTGAAAAACACTGAAAAGCAGGAGCACAGCGTCGTTGCTCTGACTATCGAGATCACCAAGGCTGAGTTTGAAGCAGCTAAGGACAAGGCATTCAAGAAGACCGGCAAGAACATCACTGTTCCGGGCTTCCGCAAGGGCAAGGCACCGCGCAAGATGATCGAGAAGCTGTACGGCGAAGGCGTGTTCTTTGAAGAAGCTTTCAATATCATTTACCCGGACGCTATGGAAATGGCTGTTGAGAAGTCCGGCATCAAGCCGGTCGGCCGTGCAGACGTTGACCTGGGCGACCCGGCAGAAGAGGGCGGCCTGACCATCATCGCCAAGGTACCGGTTGAGCCGGAAGTTGAGCTCGGCGAGTACAAGGGCATCGAGGTTGAGAAGGAGACCGTTAAGGTTCTGCAGGCTGACGTTAAGGCAGAGCTGAACCGCATGGCTCAGCGCAACGCCCGCACCGAGACCGTAGAGCGCAAGGCTAAGAAGAACGATACCGTTGATATCGACTTCGAGGGCTTCGTAGACGGCGTTCCGTTCGAGGGCGGCAAGGCAGAGCATCACGAGCTGACTCTGGGCTCCGGCGCATTCATCCCGGGCTTCGAGGATCAGCTGATCGGCTGCAAGGCCGGCGACGAGAAGGACGTAGTTGTTACCTTCCCGGAGGAGTACCACGCTAAGGAGCTGGCAGGCAAGGAAGCTACCTTCAAGTGCAAGGTACACAAGGTTGAGGAGACCATCCTGCCGGAGATCGACGACGAGTTCGCTAAGGACGTTTCCGACACCTGCGAGACCCTTGACGATCTGAAGAAGGAGATCACCGAGCGCCTGAAGGCAGAGCGTCAGGAAGCTGCTGACAACGCTTTCGAGGAGAAGGTTCTGGACGCTGTAATCGACGGCATGAAGGCTGACATTCCGGCTGCAATGATCGACGCTCAGGTTGACACCATTGTACAGGACTTCGGCTACCGTCTGCAGATGCAGGGCATGGGCCTCGAGCAGTACCTCAAGATGACCGGCACTGAGATGGGCGCATTCCGCGCAATGTTCCAGAGCCAGGCAGAGCGTCAGGTTAAGACCCGTCTGGCACTGCAGAAGGTTGTTGAACTGGAAGGCATTACTGTTTCCGACACGGAACTCGAGGAAGAGTATGCTAAGATGGCAGAGCAGTACAAGATGGAAGTCGAGAAGGTTAAGGCCATCGTATCCAAGGAAGCTCTGGAGGGCGATCTGAAGATCTCGAACGCGCTCGAGTTCATCAAGAAGAACGCCAAGGTTAAGAAGGCAGCAAAGAAGAAGGCTGCTGAGGAGACCACCGAGGAGACCGCAGAGTAATTTCTGCTGATTCCCCAAAGCGCGCAAACAACAGCAAACCAAACGCTTAGCGTTGGTTCATAAGAAAAGCGCGAGCGACGCTCGCGCTTTTTCACCTATATTCAAGGAGGACAAAATCTGCGCTTTTTCGCAGCTTATCCACCTTGCTGAAAGGAGTTTTCCCAAGTGAGTTTAGTCCCTATGGTCGTAGAGCAGACCGGCCGCGGCGAGCGTTCGTTTGATATTTACTCCCGTCTGTTGAATGACCGCATTATCATGCTGTGCGATGAAGTAAACGACACGACCGCTTCTCTGGTCGTGGCTCAGCTGCTTTATCTGGAAGCACAGGACCCGGATAAGGATATTTCGCTGTATATCAACAGCCCCGGCGGCTCCGTAACCGCAGGTATGGCGATTTATGACACCATGAATTATATCAAGTGCGATGTTTCGACCATCTGCATTGGCATGGCGGCTTCCATGGGTGCATTTCTGCTGTCCTCGGGCGCCAAGGGCAAGCGCTACGCGCTGCCGAATGCTGAGATCATGATCCATCAGCCGTCCGCCGGCACGCAGGGTCAGATCACTGATATGGCGATCCACCTGAAGCGCCTTGAGATCATCAAGAAGCGCATGAACAAGATCCTGTCCGAAAATACCGGCAAGCCGGTTGAGACCGTGACGGCTGACTGCGAGCGCGATAACTTCATGACCGCGGACGAGGCTGTTGCATACGGCCTGATCGACAAGGTATTCGATAAGCACTAAGGCAATTCTGCATTGTCGTAATTGTAATTTTTTTCGTAGTATAGAGGTGGCATATGCCAAGTTATGATGATGGAAAAGAACTGAAATGCTCGTTCTGCGGCAAGCCGCAGAGCCGCGTGCGCAAGCTGATCGCAGGACCGAACGTGTATATCTGCGATGAGTGTATCGGCGTATGCACCAGCATTCTGGATGACGAGCTGGATCTCATGCCGGAGTACGAGCCGCAGAGCCATGCACTCGTAAAGCCCGAGCACCTGCCGACGCCGCAGGAGCTGAAAAAAGTGCTCGATGAGTACGTTATCGGTCAGGATCGCGCGAAGATTGCCCTTTCAGTTGCGGTTTACAACCACTACAAGCGCATCTACCATCCGGAGACCGAGGTAGAGCTGCAGAAGTCCAACATCCTGATGCTGGGTCCGTCCGGCTCGGGCAAGACGCTGCTGGCACAGACGCTGGCCAAGACTCTGCAGGTTCCGTTCGCGATCGCGGATGCGACCACGCTGACCGAGGCCGGTTACGTCGGTGAGGATGTCGAGAACATCCTGCTGCGACTGATTCAGGCGGCGGACTTTGATGTGGAGCTGGCAGAGCACGGCATTATCTACGTCGATGAGATCGACAAGATTGCCCGCAAGAGCGAAAACCCGTCCATCACCCGCGATGTTTCGGGTGAGGGCGTACAGCAGGCACTGCTGAAAATGCTCGAGGGCACGGTTGCCAACGTACCGCCGCAGGGCGGACGCAAGCATCCGCATCAGGAATTCATTCAGATCGACACGACCAATATTCTGTTTATCTGCGGCGGTGCATTCGACGGTATCGAGGGTATCATCCAGAAGCGCACCGGTAAGCAGGGTATGGGCTTTGGTTCTGAGGTAAAGGGAAAGGAAGACGAGCAGACCGACCGTCTGCTGGCCAAGATCGAGCCGCATGACCTGATGAAGTTCGGCCTGATTCCCGAGCTGATCGGCCGTCTGCCGGCCATCGTTTCGCTCGATACGCTGGATAAGGAAGCACTTGTCCGCATCCTGCAGGAGCCGAAGAACGCACTGGTCAAGCAGTACGAAACGCTGTTCGCAATGGACGGTGTAGAGCTGAAGTTCCAGCCGGAGGCACTGGAGCGTGTGGCTGAGGTTGCACTCGAGCGCAAAACGGGTGCCCGCGGTCTGCGCGGTGTGCTGGAGAACGTGATGACCGACATCATGTTCCGTATTCCGTCCGATGAGACCGTCTGCCGCGTGGAGATCACGCCGGGCGTTGTGGACGGCACCGGCGAGCCGATTGTCGAGCACGGCGAACGCACGGCTGTTCCGGCGGAAAAGCAGCCGCCGAAAAAGGCTTCGCGCAGAAAGCCGACCAAGAGCGCATAACCAATCAAAACCAATACGGGCGGGGAACGAGATTCCCGCCCGTATTTTAACGTTCAACGCCTTTACAAACCCCGGAAGATATACTATACTGAAACTAATAGACAATTTTCCGTGCAAGGAGAAACGAACATATGACAGAGCTTAACGGAATCATCCTCAGCCGCCTGCCGGTGCTGCCGCTGCGCGGACTGACGGCGTTCCCTAATATGATTGTCCACTTTGATGTGGGCAGAATGATGTCGATTCGCGCACTGGAAGCGGCGATGAAGAACGGCCAGACCATCTTCCTGACCGCGCAGCGCGAACTGAAAACCGATACGCCGACGCCGAGCGACCTGTACCAGATCGGCACGATCTGCCAGATTCGCCAGATCCTGCGTCTGCCGGGCGATAATATCCGCGTGCTGGTCGAGGGCAAGACCCGCGCACTCGCGCACAACTTTATCGCCGCCGAGAAGGACGAGGACTGCATGTATGCCGAGGTTGAGGAACTCGAGGACTACGTTTACGGCGTGACCGAACGCCGCGCGCAGGCACTCGTGCGCACCGCGCAGGAGCGTTTCGGCGAGTATGCACAGTATGCGTCCCGTCTGTCACCCGATGTGGAGCTGACCGTAGCCGAGGGCGGCGATCCGGGCTATCTGGCAGACTATATCGCCCAGAATATTCCGGTCGATGTGGCAGCCAAGCAGGAGATCCTCGAAGAGCTTGGCATTACCCGCCGTCTGGTGATGGTGATCCGCATGCTCGGTGAGGAGACCGAGGTCCTCAAGATCGAAAACGAGATTCAGGACGAACTCAAGACCCAGATCGACAAAAACCAGAAGGAATACTACCTGCGCGAGCAGATCAAGGTCATTCAGACTGAACTCGGCGAACAGGACGTAGCCGCAGAAGCGGAAAGCTACCGCACGCGCGTGCTCGACCTCAAGCTGCCGAAGGAGTGCGAGGACAAGCTCATCCGTGAGGTGGACCGCTTTGCCAAGTTGAGCGGCTCGACGGCCGAGCAGGGTGTCGTGCGTACTTATCTGGATACCGTGCTCGACCTGCCGTGGAATAAGAAGAGCGAGGAACGTCATGATCTGGCGGAAGCACAGGCGATCCTCGACCGCGACCACTATGGCATGGAGAAGGTCAAGGAACGCATTATGGAGTTTCTTGCTGTCAAGAGCCTTGCGCCCGACCTCAAGGGGCAGGTGCTGTGTCTGGTCGGCCCTCCGGGTGTCGGCAAGACCTCGATTGCCAAGTCCGTTGCAGAGGCCATGGGCCGCAACTACACGCGCATGAGCCTCGGCGGTGTGCGTGACGAGGCGGATATCCGCGGTCACCGCAAGACCTACATCGGCGCAATGCCCGGCCGTATTATGGATGCGCTGCGCCGTGCCGGTACGTCCAACCCGCTCATCCTGCTCGACGAGATTGACAAGATGGGCAATGACTTCCGCGGCGATCCGGCATCGGCGATGCTTGAAGTGCTGGACACCGAGCAGAATGTTGCCTTCCGCGACCACTACATCGAACTGCCGTTTGATCTGTCCGACGTGGTGTTCCTGACGACTGCGAACGATCTTTCGACCGTTCCGCGTCCGCTGCTCGACCGTATGGAGGTTATCGAGCTGCCGTCCTACACGGCGGAGGAAAAGCGCCTGATCGCACGCCGTCACCTGCTGTCCAAGCAGATGAAGAAGCACGGCCTGAGCGAAAATCAGCTGATCGTGGACGATGAAACGCTTGATGCGATCATCAGCGGCTACACCCGCGAAGCAGGCGTACGCCGTCTTGAGCAGGTGCTGGCGAAGCTGTGCCGCAAGGCGGCAAAGCATATCGCGGATGGCGACGAAAGCCTGACGGCTACCAGGGAGAATCTCGAGGAGCTGCTCGGCACGGCGACTTTCAAGGACGATCTGGTCAGCAAGAAGGACGAGGTCGGCATTGTAAACGGTCTCGCGTGGACGAGTGTCGGCGGTGAAATGCTCGAGGTTGAGGTGGCAGTCGTGCCGGGCACCGGCAAGATCGAAATCACCGGCAACCTCGGCACGGTCATGCAGGAGAGCGCAAAGGCGGCTGTGACGTTCGTGCGCTCCAAGGCAGAGGCACTGAACATCGACCCAATGTTCTACAAGGACAACGATCTGCACATTCACTTCCCGGAGGCAGCGATTCCGAAGGACGGCCCGTCCGCAGGCGTGACGATCACCACGGCGCTGATTTCGGCATTGACCGGCGCGCCGGTTCGTCACGAGGTTGCCATGACCGGCGAGGTAACGCTGCGCGGCCGCGTGCTGCCGATCGGCGGTCTGCGCGAGAAAACCATGGCGGCGTACCGTGCGGGCATCAAGACCGTGTGCATTCCGAAGGACAACGAGAGCGATTTGAAGGACATCGTGCCGGTCGTTCGGGAAAACATCAACTTTGTCATTGCGGAGCACATGGACACGGTGGTAGAGACCGCGATTGACTTTTCGCGCCGTCCCAAGCAGAAAAAACGCAAGTCCGCACCGGTAAAGCGTGCAGCGGACTCGGCATCGACAACGGTGGTACAATAATATGGAAATGAAGAAACCGAATTTGCATAACGCGGAATTTCTGCGCTCGGCGGTCAAGGAAAGCGATTTTCCGCATGACCCGCTGCCGCAGATCGTGTTTGCGGGCAAATCCAACGTGGGCAAAAGCTCGGTCATCAACAAGTTGCTGAATCGCAAGAACTTTGCGCGTGTCAGTGCACAGCCGGGCAAGACCATTCACATCAACTATTTCACGATCGACAAGGCAATGTATCTGGTCGATCTTCCGGGCTACGGCTACGCGCGCGTTTCCAAGGCTGAGCAGCAGCGGTGGGGTGCTCTGATGGAGACCTACTTTGCAATGGATCTGCTGACGCTGGGCATCCAGATCGTGGACATTCGTCACAAGCCGACGCGCGACGATATGACGATGGCGGAGTGGTTCCGCGCATCCGGTAAGCCGTGGGTGATTATCGCCAACAAGCTGGATAAGATCAAGAAGAGCCAGCTTGCGGGCAATATCGCGGAGATTCGTCAGACATTGCTGTTGCCGGAGGAAGTGCCGGTCATTCCGTTCTCGGCAGAGAAGGGATTCGGTCGTGATGAGGTGCTTGACCTGATTTTCGAGCACGTTTGCGGAAAGGAAGAGGCATAAATGGATTTTTTCCGCCGTTTTATGGCAGGCCGCTACGGCAGCGACCCGCTCAATAACGCACTGCTCATTCTCGGCATTGCGCTCATTATCGTAGCGCGCATTCTCGGCTGGGCGTGGATGAACGTATTTATTCTCGCGTTGCTGTGCCTGTGCTATTTCCGCATGTTCTCGCGCAATATTCAGGCGCGGTATGCGGAGAATGAAAAGTTCATGAGATGGTGGCGTCCGGTATCGAACAGGATTCGCGGTGCACAGGGCCGTTTTGCCGACCGTAAGACACACTGCTATTTCAAGTGTCCGGAGTGCGGTCAGCGCCTGCGCGTGCCCAAGGGAAAGGGAAAGATTATGATTACCTGCCCGCATTGTCACACTAAATTCGATCGAAAGACCTGAAATTAACTGTTGATTACTGTTCAATTTACAAAGCGACTGTGCATTAAAAATTGCACAGTCGCTTTGTTACGGTTTCACGGCTAAATCACCAAAATTATCCTTGCTTTTTCTTGCATGTGTTGTATAATAAAGATAGAAAATAGAGCAGGGGTGAGTCCGATGGATATTGATCAGCTGATTGGAAAGTTTTACAACAGATTAAAGAAAGCCGATATTGCCGGCACGGAAGGCAAGGTTGCGGTGCAGTTTAATCTTACGGGCAAGATTACAGGTGTATTCTACATCGAAATCCTGAACGGCAATGTGTCCGTTATGCCGTATGAGTATATTGACCACGATGCAATCGTTTCCGGGTCGATGACGAATCTGGAGAAGGTGCTTACCGGCAAGCTGGTTCCGCAGGTTGCTATCGCTGAGGGAAAAATCAAGGTTGAAGGCAATGTGGATAAGGTTATGCTGCTGGCAGAGTTGATGAAGTAATGATGCAAAGCTGCATAGAGGAAGACCCGCCGTACTTTCAGGCGGGTCTTTTATGTAAAAGCATCCAAAGCGGTACATGCTGTAGTTATACAAGGAGAAATGCTCAAAAATGAATAAAAAACAGAAAAAAGTCAAGTTGACACTGGATATTATTGCGTGCGCGCTGTCAGCGGTCAGCGCAGGACTGTCGATTGCGGCTTTTGTAATCAGTCTTGTGCGGAGAAACGAGAAATAAATGTCGAACAGAGACGAAAAAACTCTTGACATTCGCTGTCGGATTTGGTATTCTAGTAAAGCTGTCTCTCAGAGACGAGCGCAAAACCGAAAAGTTTGATTTAGAACGACTTGATTCTTCAAAAAAGAATTTGAAAAAAGTTCTTGACAAACGCTTCTGGTTTTGATATACTAAATAAGCTGTTGATGAGCGGTTGAGAACGACGAAAAGTTGTGAAAACTCTTTGAAAACAGCAGATTGTACCTTGTAAATTAAACAACGATGTGCTTAAACTTTTGTTCAAAAGAACGAAGGTTGTAGTGCGAACCTGAAATTTCGAGAGTTTTTTACTCTTGGTAAATCGCTGGAAGTCACAACTCCAGTTAAAACAAAGTGACACGTCAGACTCTGAAGTCGGTTAAAACGAAAGAAATTTCGTTCTAATACAATTTTTAGAGAGTTTGATCCTGGCTCAGGATGAACGCTGGCGGCGTGCCTAACACATGCAAGTCGAACGGAGTCGTTTTGGAAAATCCTTCGGGATTGGAATTCTCGACTTAGTGGCGGACGGGTGAGTAACGCGTGAGCAATCTGCCTTTAAGAGGGGGATAACAGTCGGAAACGGCTGCTAATACCGCATAAAGCAATGAATTCGCATGTTTTCATTGCCAAAGGAGCAATCCGCTTTTAGATGAGCTCGCGTCTGATTAGCTAGTTGGCGGGGTAACGGCCCACCAAGGCGACGATCAGTAGCCGGACTGAGAGGTTGAACGGCCACATTGGGACTGAGACACGGCCCAGACTCCTACGGGAGGCAGCAGTGGGGAATATTGCGCAATGGGGGAAACCCTGACGCAGCAACGCCGCGTGATTGAAGAAGGCCTTCGGGTTGTAAAGATCTTTAATCAGGGACGAAAAAAATGACGGTACCTGAAGAATAAGCTCCGGCTAACTACGTGCCAGCAGCCGCGGTAATACGTAGGGAGCAAGCGTTATCCGGATTTACTGGGTGTAAAGGGCGCGCAGGCGGGCCGGCAAGTTGGAAGTGAAATCTATGGGCTTAACCCATAAACTGCTTTCAAAACTGCTGGTCTTGAGTGATGGAGAGGCAGGCGGAATTCCGTGTGTAGCGGTGAAATGCGTAGATATACGGAGGAACACCAGTGGCGAAGGCGGCCTGCTGGACATTAACTGACGCTGAGGCGCGAAAGCGTGGGGAGCAAACAGGATTAGATACCCTGGTAGTCCACGCCGTAAACGATGGATACTAGGTGTGGGAGGTATTGACCCCTTCCGTGCCGCAGTTAACACAATAAGTATCCCACCTGGGGAGTACGGCCGCAAGGTTGAAACTCAAAGGAATTGACGGGGGCCCGCACAAGCAGTGGAGTATGTGGTTTAATTCGAAGCAACGCGAAGAACCTTACCAGGTCTTGACATCCCGATGACCGTCCTAGAGATAGGGCTTCTCTTCGGA
>NZ_QUJR01000012.1:0-684 GCF_003480945.1 Butyricicoccus sp. AM27-36 | reverse complement strand
TCTTCGGAACATCGGTGACAGGTGGTGCATGGTTGTCGTCAGCTCGTGTCGTGAGATGTTGGGTTAAGTCCCGCAACGAGCGCAACCCTTACGGTTAGTTGATACGCAAGATCACTCTAGCCGGACTGCCGTTGACAAAACGGAGGAAGGTGGGGACGACGTCAAATCATCATGCCCCTTATGACCTGGGCTACACACGTACTACAATGGCAGTCATACAGAGGGAAGCAAAACCGCGAGGTGGAGCAAATCCCTAAAAGCTGTCCCAGTTCAGATTGCAGGCTGCAACCCGCCTGCATGAAGTCGGAATTGCTAGTAATCGCGGATCAGCATGCCGCGGTGAATACGTTCCCGGGCCTTGTACACACCGCCCGTCACACCATGAGAGCCGTCAATACCCGAAGTCCGTAGCCTAACCGCAAGGAGGGCGCGGCCGAAGGTAGGGGTGGTAATTAGGGTGAAGTCGTAACAAGGTAGCCGTATCGGAAGGTGCGGCTGGATCACCTCCTTTCTAAGGAGACCTGAGACTTGAATAAAGTCTCATATCCTATGGTCAATCAGAATGAGCACTTGCAGATCGTTGTTTAATTTAGAGGGGCAATCGAAAGATTGTGTACCTTCAAATGTGGAAAAGAGAAAGACAAATTCCGAGGTCCCTGCATCAATCGAAAGGTTGAAATATGG